>JAGQVC010000404.1 GCA_020438185.1 Bacteroidota bacterium | reverse complement strand
AATTGCATCTCAGGCGCTCGGAATTGCTGCTGGTGCATATGAACTGGCACTTGCGTATTCAAAAACGCGCGAAGCTTTCGGTAAACCAATTGCTCAGCATCAGGCTATTCAATTCAAATTGGCCGATATGGCAACAGAAATTGAAGCTGCCCGACTTTTAGTTTATAAAGCAGCCTGGGAAAAGGACCAGCATCTTGATTATGGTTTGTCAAGCGCTATGGCAAAATTGTATGCATCAAAAGTTGCAATGGAACAAACGGTTGAAGCCGTTCAGATTCATGGTGGCTACGGCTTCGTTAAGGAATATCACGTGGAACGACTCATGCGCGATGCCAAGATTACCCAGATTTATGAAGGTACATCTGAAGTCCAGAAATTGGTTATTTCCCGTTCCATACTTTCCTAGTCAACTAAAACATCCTTCAATAGTTCCAGTTTGTTACTCCTGGAACCTTTGATTAAAATCCCACCTTTATCGGGCAATAACAGTTTTACGGAAGCCAATAATTCATCTGTGCTTTCAAAAAAGCGGATTTTGGCATCGCCCGGAACGGGCAGATAGGGTTTGCCTACAAGTAAAATTTGGTCAAAATTTAGTTCCAGTGCCCGACTAATGAGGTTTTGGTGCTCTATCGAACTATCGGTGCCAATTTCATTCATTTGACCCAGAATTACAGTTTTGGGTTCTACATGCATTGCACTAAAATTCTCGAGTGCAGCCTGCATACTGGTTGGATTTGCATTATATGCATCCAGAATAATATGATAATTGGCCGTTTCTAAAATCTGAGAGCGATTGTTATCAGGAACGTACTCGCTTAATGCCGCATTGATTTTTTCATCTTCTACCCTAAAATAGGAACCAACAGCTGCTGCTGCAAGCAGGTTCTCGAAGTTGTATTTGCCAATAAGCCGGGTTGAAACAATAGGTTTTTGATTCAGATTATCAGGGTCATTTCCTGCCTTCCACCTGAACTTCACAAATGGTTCTGATTCAATAAAGTCTCCCTGATAATCATCTGAATCCGATTCTCCGAATCGAATCCGGTCTATTCCAACTGACTTTTCAATAAATACGTTATGCATGGTATTGATGAAAACCTTACCATTATTCAATTTGATGAATTCATACAATTCGGTCTTAGTTTTTATAACCCCTTCAATTCCACCCATGCCTTCCAGATGGGCTTTACCGATGTTTGTAATAAGTCCAAAATCCGGTTCTGCTATATCGCAGAGTTCCCTGATATCACCCTGATGAGAAGCACCCATTTCAACTACAACAAATTCTGCATCTAATGGGACTGAGAGCAATGTTAGCGGGACACCAATGTGGTTGTTCAGGTTGCCGGAAGTTGCGTAAGTGCGATATTTTGCAGACAAAACGTCCCTGAGTAATTCTTTAGAGGTAGTTTTCCCGTTAGAGCCTGTAATACCAATTATTTTTGCGTTTAAATGCCTGCGATGATATCTGGCAAGTTGTTGCAATACCAGAAGTGTATTGTGAACCAGAATACAATTTTTACCGAGGTATTCCGGATCGTCAATCACAGCCAGCGCACATCCGCCATTGAGTGCTGTTTGGGCAAAGGTATTTCCATTGAAACTGGGACCGCTAAGTGCAAAAAAAATACTGCCAGGAATAATTTTTCTTGTGTCTGTGCAGATAATTGGGTGCCTGGTAAAAATGGAATAAAGTTCTTCAATGCTCATTTTTCAAAGAATAAATCAATTGCCAAAT
>JAGQVC010000403.1 GCA_020438185.1 Bacteroidota bacterium | reverse complement strand
TGGTTCACCTACGGTGCCAAGAACCCTGAGGGAGTCGAGGCTGTAACTGAGCACATGATCTTCGCCATAGCCCATGAGTGAGCGTATTGCCGTTGGTGCAGTGTAGAAAATATTCACACCGTGTTTATCAATAACCTGCCAGAAACGGCCCGGATCCGGATAAGTTGGAACGCCTTCAAACATCATGGTAGTGGCTCCTGAAAGGAGAGGACCATACACAATGTATGAGTGGCCGGTTATCCAGCCGATATCGGCTGTGCACCAGTAAATATCGCTTTCGCGGACCTGAAATACATTTTGGAAAGAGTATGCTGTGTAAACCATATATCCACCGCAGGTGTGAACCACGCCTTTCGGTTTACCGGTTGAACCTGAGGTGTACAGAATGAAGAGCATGTCTTCCGCGTCCATTTCTTCAGCTTCGCAGGATTTGCTCATGCCGGAAACAGCATCGCTCCACCAGATATCTCTGCCGTTCTCCATATGCGGTGCCCATCCAACGCAGTTGAAAACAATAACCGTTTCGATGCTTGCACAGGATTGCAAAGCTTCATCAACAACACGTTTTAACGGTACCTGCTTGGCACCCCGGTTAAGCCCGTCGGCTGTGATAACCATTTTCGCCTGAGCATCGTTTATTCTATCGGATAAAGCTGTAGCGGAAAATCCGGCAAAAACAACCGAATGTACAGCACCTATTCTGGCACAGGCAAGCACCGCCACGGTTAACTCAGGAACCATTGGCATATATATAATTACCCGATCACCTTTTTTTATTCCGCGAGCTTTAAGTGCATTAGCAAATTCGCATACTTTCTCGTACAATTCCCTGTAGGTTAGACGAACGAATCTTTCTTTCGGATCATTTGGTTCCCAGATCAATGCCAGTTTATTACCTCTTTTTTCGAGATGCCGATCCAGACAATTTTCGGTAATATTTAATTTACCATTTAAAAACCAATTTATATCAGGTGTTTCGAATTCCCATTTGCAAACCTGGTCGTATGGTTTACGCCAGTAAAAAGTTTTCGCAATTTCATCCCAGAATTGGTTTGGGTTTTCAACGCTTTTTTGGTATTTATCTTTGTATTCTTCGAATGATTTTATTTGAAGTTCCATATTTAATTATTCGTGTAAAATTAGCCAGTTGCTGTATTGAAAAGGAATGCAATTTACACGAATGAAACTAAAGAATCAAAGTGAGTTCAGATATTGCATCAGGCTGTCTTTTTTTCTTGAGGCTACCGGCAATTTCTCTCCGGTTACAGTGAGAATCATTCCACTTGATTTTTCAAAGCTGCGCAGATATTCAAGGTTAAGCAGAAATGACTGATGAATTCTCATGAAATACTGCGATGAAATAAGTGATTCGTATTCACCAATGCTTCCTGAAACCAAAATTGAAGCTCTGTCTTTAATATAGAATGTGGTGTAATTGCGATCAGCTTCGAGGTAAATAATTTCGATTACAGGTATAACATGAATAGCTTCCAGCGTGCGTAAAACAATTCTTTTTGGTGGTTCAGCAGGTTTGGAAGCACTTTCCAGAAATACGGAGAATTTCTGCATCCATGACTTTTTTTCATATTGTTCAGTTGCTTTTTCCACCGCCTGGATTAATTCATCCGGATCAACCGGTTTAAGCAAATAATCTATTGCTGCTATCCTGAATGCTTTTATAGCATATTCCCTATGTGCAGTTATAAAAATAACCGGGATATTCAGATTTAGTAAAGTATCGGTTAACT
>JAGQVC010000402.1 GCA_020438185.1 Bacteroidota bacterium | reverse complement strand
AAGCAAGTCCTTTCCTATATCCTTCCTGAAATAAATGCCTTCGTAGCAAATCTTCGAAATGTTATCGTATGACTGATTCAATGCTTCCTGAAGATTGCTTCCCATTGAAGTAAACGCAAGGACTCTTCCACCGGAGGTGATAATTTTGCTACCTGAAAGAGCGGTACCGGCATGGAAAACGCTACCATGTTTAATCTGGTCAAGTCCCGAAATCTCCTTCCCTTTTTCGTAATTTCCGGGGTAACCACCCGAAACCGTAACCACGGTTACAGCTGTTTGTTGCGAGCATTTAATTTCATGCTGATCAAGCTCTTGTTTGCCCAGTGCCTCGAATAAATCAATCAGATCATTTTCAATTCTGGGCATTACCACTTCGGTTTCAGGATCGCCCATGCGACAATTGTATTCAACAACAAAAGGGTCGCCGCCCACATTCATCAATCCGATAAATATAAAACCCAAATAGGAAATATTCTCCGAACGGAGACCTTTCATTGTTGGTTCAACAATGCGTGAACGCACTTTCTCCATGAAAAGAGCATCGCAAAACGGAACAGGCGAAACGGCACCCATGCCTCCGGTGTTCAATCCGGTATCACCTTCTCCAATACGCTTGTAATCCTTGGCTTCGGGCAATATCAGATAATTTTTTCCATCGCTCAGAACAAATACGGAACATTCAATTCCATGCATGTATTCCTCAATTACTACCGTGTCGCCGGCAGCACCAAATTTTCCACCCAGCATTTCTTCAAGTTCCCGGTCGGCTTCATCCAGCGAAGCTGAAATTACAACACCTTTTCCGGCCGCAAGGCCAGATGCTTTTAAAACATAAGGAGCCTGCATTTGCCGCAGGAAGGCCTTTGCATTGTTAAGCTGAGTGCCTGTGAAACTTTGGTAACGCGCCGTTGGAATAGAATGCCTCGCCATGAACTGCTTCGAGAAATCCTTACTTCCCTCCAGCTGCGCACCTTCGCGACCGGGGCCAACAATAATGCAAGCTTTGCAGGATTCACGCGACTCGATGAACTCGCGTATCCCGTTAACCAGCGGATCTTCCGGCCCAACCACCAGTACATCCACGCTTTCCTTCTCAATAAAACCGGCGATGCCTTCAAAATCATCCGCTTTCAGCGGGATATTCTCTCCGCAAAGCAAGGTTCCCGCATTGCCGGGAGCTATCCATAATTTCGATAATCTCTTACTTTGAGCGAGTTTTGAAGCAATTGCATGCTCCCTGCCGCCCGAACCGATTAAAAGCACTTTCATAGGGGCAAATTTGTCTAATTTTTTGCGCCCCGCAAACCAATTATTGCCTGTTTGACTGCAATATTGCTTCGGCAAAAATTAAATCAGCCGGATGGGTAATTTTAATATTGCTTTGGTTGCCTTCAACAACCGAAACAGAGTGACCGGCAGCCTCAATTACAGAGGCACAATCAGTAAACCCATTGCTGTATTCCTGCTGAAAAGCAGCATGCATTAATTCGTAAGAAAAGCACTGTGGTGTTTGAACCAGCATGAATTTAGAACGGTCAACCACCTGAGTTTGGTTATCTTGTTTCATGCGGAGACTTTCACTTACGGCCACACACGGAATCGCCGCTCCGGATTCAGTCGCTTTAGCCAGCACATTTTTTATTGTATCCGCGCTTACCAAAGGCCGCACTCCATCATGAACCATAACAAGTCCGGAGGATATTTTATCTAATCCGTTTTTTACAGAATGAAACCGGGTTTCGCCTCCGGCAACGAGCTCATGTGGAAGAATT
>JAGQVC010000401.1 GCA_020438185.1 Bacteroidota bacterium | reverse complement strand
TCGATCATTTCCCGGGCTACAACAAATTCAGAGCTCCTAAGATGATGCTCATTATTGTTGATTTTTTGCTGCCTCTTATGGCTGTGCTGGGGATTAACGAAATCGTAAATCAGCCTGAAAGGCTTAAAACCGAAGCAGCTAAGTTTTATGCTTCAATCGCCCTCTCGGGCGGAATTGCCCTTTTGTTCTGGCTGATGCCTGACACCTTTTTTACATTCGATTATCTGATGCCTTCAATCGAAAATCAGATTAAAGGTATGCTGGGCAATAACGGATTCGGCGAAGCGGAAACATCCTCCTGGATGTCTGGATTCATGGGAAGCCTGGAATCAGTCCGGATAGCCATTTTTAAAGCCGATGCTATTCGTGCAGCGCTTTTTGCATTGGTTGCCGCGGGTGTGATTTTCCTTTACGGCAGGATGAAATTCAATATAGTAGTGCTAAGTGCAGTTTTGCTTGTCCTGACTCTGGCCGATCAATGGTCGGTTGACAAACGGTATGTGAACAAATCAGATTTTATTCCTGAAGCAAAACTTGAGGTGCCGTTTAGTCCTTCGGCAGCCGATGAAACAATATATGCGCTTGAATTACGACGCGATCCTTCACTAAAAGCCAGAATTGACGCACGAATTTCTGAATCTGTAAAGTTGAACAAAGCCGCAGGGCGCAAAAACGATGAAGCCAAAAACCGGTATCGCGCTTTATTAGGCGAAACCGATTTCAGGGTTCTGAATGCCGCCAGCGATGTTTTTAATGATGCGGGAACTTCGTTTTTTCATAAGTCAGTTGGAGGTTACAGTGCAGCAAAATTGGAACGCTATCAGGAATACATTGAATATCAGCTGCAACCTGCCATTCAGAATGTGTTTTCCGGATTGCGCACTGCAAGAACCGATTCAGCCGTTCAGCAGGTTCTTGCGAACCAGTATGCTCTAAATATGCTCAATACCAGGTATATTATTTACAACGAAGAAGCAGCTCCATTAGTAAACAAATCTGCTCTTGGCAACGCCTGGTTCGTTTCATCCTTGCAGGAAGTAGCCAATGCCGATGAAGAAATTCAGGCACTCAAACCCGGCTTCAATCCGGCTGAAACAGCCATTGTTGATAAGCGTTTCAGTGATGTGTACAAAGGTGCTTCTCCATCAGCCGAAGGCGGAAATATAAAATTGATTGATTACGAACCTAACCAGTTAAAGTACGAAGCAAATTCCGCCGCAGGCGGGATAGCCGTATTCTCCGAAATTTATTATGAAAAGGGCTGGCAGGCTTATATTGACGGAAAAGAGGTTCCGCATTTCAGGGTTAACTATATTCTTCGGGCAATGGCTGTACCGGCTGGAAAGCATGAAATAGAATTCCGATTCGATCCTCAGCTGTATCACACAACCGAAACGGTTGCCATGGCAAGTTCGATGCTGCTCATTCTGCTGTTAGCAGGATGGCTTTTCATGGAGTACAAAAAAAGAAAATCGGAAGAGGCCGCTAAAAGTAATTAATCATGTGCGGAATAGCGGGATTTGTTGATAACAGCGGGAAACTTACCGAGGAAAATTTACATGCGATAACCGATGTAATTGCGCATCGGGGACCCGATGCAGCGGGATACACAGTTCTTGGAAGTACTTTTTTCGGTCACCGGCGACTCAGCATTATCGATTTGAGCGAAGCCGCAAACCAGCCTTTCAAGTCGGCCGACGGCCGTTACACCATCATTTACAACGGCGAGGTTTACAATTTTGCGGAAATCAGAGCGAAGCTCAAAAATACCTGCAGAACCACATCGGATACCGAAGTGATA
>JAGQVC010000400.1 GCA_020438185.1 Bacteroidota bacterium | reverse complement strand
CGGGCTTGATTTTTTCGCAGGTGCCAGAATTGCCACCGACTCTCTCCGAAAAGCAGGCTACTCGGTTGACATTCATGTGTTTGATACCCAGAACGATTCTGCTACTGTAAACAGAGTTCTGAATAATTCGGCATTCGCTTCATCAGATCTGATCATCGGCCCACTGTATAGTCAGGCATTTGTTATGGTTGCTGAAAAAGCAAGAGAACTTGGTATACCGGCAGTTACCCCATTTTCACAAAGTGATGCTCTGATTGAGGGATATCCAAACGTGATCAAGGTTACGCCCTCCTCTGAGCAACAGATGAAAGAGTATGCTCCGGCACTTGCACAGCAATTCGCTGTTGCAAAATTCATCCTCATTCAGACTGATTTATCAAAAGATAAAAGCCTCTGTAACCAATTCAAACAAGCCTGGGCAGGAATAAATAATGCTCCGGAACTGAATGAAATTTCGTTTGCTGACTTTCGCACAAATCAGGGAATACTTGACGCGGTGAAACAAAACATTGTGATTTTCCCTAGTGCCGATGAAGTGAAGCTGATTGAGCTAAGCAACAGACTTTATAAATTAAGTGACAGTTACAGAATAAGGCTAGCCGGGCTAAATGAATGGAACTCATTTGATAACGTGGATTTTGACATACTGAACAAATTACAGTTTGTGTATGCGTCGCCACTACAGCAGGATTTTGGTTCCAGGCAATCGTTGGCTTTCCAGAAAAAATACCATGAAGAATTCAAAGGTGAGCCGTCTTATTATGCTTATCAGGGATTTGACGTTACCTGTTTTTTCACAAAGTACATCGCAGATTATGGCTCTGAAGGCATTGTATGCCTGCCTTCGGCTGAAACGCACTGCGGATTGAATGCCTGTTATAAATTTATAAGGAAAAGTGATTCTGATGGATATGAAAACATAAGTATCCGTTTGACCGAACTTAGAGATTTCAAACCTCAGCCAATTAAATAATAAAATGAACAGGGAACTTGTGGACCAGAGGATGCGTAATCTTCAGCAGTCCATTATATTGCAACTGGAGGAAGCAGATGGCATTGGTAAATTTGGAACCGATGTCTGGAATCATCATGAAAAAGGAGGTGGAATAACCCGGGTAATACGCTCCGGGCGCGTAATAGAAAAAGGTGGTGTAAACTTTTCCGCCGTAGGCGGGATGTTAACTGAAAAAGCAGCAAAGGCACTTGAAATGGAAACCCGGAGTTTTTTTGCAACCGGAGTCTCAATTGTTTTGCATCCTTCGAATCCACATGTGCCAATTATTCACATGAATGTAAGATATTTTGAAGGAGATGAAGGTAAATACTGGTTTGGAGGCGGAATTGACCTCACACCTCATTATATTGTAGAAAATGATGCATCCTGGTTTCACTCAACACTGAAAACGGTTTGCGATAAATGGAATCCAGAATTTTACACACGTTTCAAAGATTGGGCTGATGAATATTTTTACCTGCCTCACCGGCAGGAAACAAGAGGCATAGGAGGAATTTTCTTTGATCGGCTATCTGAAAATTCGGTCGATTTATCTAAAGATGAAATTGCCGGTTTTGTATTTGATGTAGGCAATAGTTTCGCCCCAATTTATACCACTTTGATGGCAAAATATGGCAATATGGAATTTGATGCCGATGAAAAAAAATGGCAGTTGTTACGAAGAGGTCGCTACGCAGAATTTAATCTGGCAATTGACAGAGGAACAAAATTCGGTCTTGAAACCGGAGGGAGAACTGAGTCAATTTTAATGAGCCTGCCGGCTGATGCAAGCTGGGAATATAATTTTG
>JAGQVC010000399.1 GCA_020438185.1 Bacteroidota bacterium | reverse complement strand
TTCCTCGTCCATCTCGAGCGAACGCTGAATGGGATAATCAAAAACTGTGATAGGGAATACAGTATCAACTTTGGGTTCGATAAGGATGTTAAAAGTATTATTCAACATCGAACTGGTAATAAATGGAGCTGTAGGGAATATGCAGCAGGCATAATCAAATTCTCTCCCAATTTCTTTATAATTTAATAGAACTTCAATCAATGCAGAAGGAATCGAAGCAGAATCATTTGATGTTGTCTCTGATCTAAGAAACGGTACAGAGACTCCAAGTTTTTTACCCAATTCTGCTATTGCTGGATCATTTGTAGACACCATTATTTCTTCAAAGAGTCCCGATTTTTGAGCAGCTTCAATTGAATACTGAATTATTGGTTTTCCGCAAAAGATTTTTAAGTTCTTTCCGGGAATTCGCTTGCTTCCACCTCGTGCAGTAATTATTGCGATTGAACTCATAAATAGGTATCTACAATAGGTTTTTTTCAATCAAATCAGCCAGCTCACCCGCATCAAGCCACTCATCATTATCGCCCGAATTGTAGCAAAAGCCCGGTTCAACCATCTTGCCACCTTCCTGAAGATAGGCATCTTTAATTTTCCCGGTAGTTTGCGGCAGAATTACGAAATACTTACCAATATCAACTGTATTATACGAATCGGAACTGGTAATCATCTCTTCGTGCAACTTTTCGCCGGGCCTTATTCCAACAATCTCTGTTTTCGCCTCCGGCGCGATAGCTTTCGCCAGTTCAGTAATGTTGTAAGAAGGAATTTTCGGAACAAAAATTTCTCCTCCCTTGGCGTTTTCTACTGCATATAACACCATGTCAACACCTTCTTCAAGCAAAATATTAAAACGGGTCATTCCCGGATCCGTTATCGGTAATACACCTTCTTTTTTCTTCTTCAAAAAGAAAGGAATAACGGAACCTCTCGAACCCATTACATTACCATAGCGCACAACCGAAAAGGTTACATTATGCTGCCCTTTAATGTTATTGGCTGCCACAAATAGCTTGTCTGAACAAAGTTTGGTAGCCCCGTACAAATTGATTGGTGCAGCAGCTTTATCGGTCGACAAGGCAACAACTTTGGAAACACCCCGCTCCAGTGCTGCATCAATAATGTTTTGAGCGCCTAAAACATTTGTTTTAATAAATTCGAAAGGGTTGTATTCTGCAGCTGGCACCTGCTTGAGTGCAGCAGCGTGAATCACTACATCAATTCCTTCAAAGGCACGGCGCAAACGGTCGGCATCCCGAATGTCGCCCAAAAAATAGCGCATACAAGGATATTTGCTTTCCGGAAATTCCTGGCTCATTTCAAACTGCTTCAGTTCGTCGCGCGAAAACACAACCAGACGCTTTACATCGGGGTATTTTTTCAAAATGGTTGAAACAAGTTTCTTCCCGAGTGAACCGGTTCCTCCTGTTATCAGTATGCGCTTTTCGTTTAATGCCATAATTAAAGCGTAAGTGGTTGATTTAGTTTGTATTCAAGTTGATAAGGCAAATCAAAATACCCCACTATAAACATGGAGTCTGAATCTTGCCTGAAATTTATAACAATTGGTGCCAATAGATTATCTACAACATCAAATGCAGATTCTGCCCGGCGGTCGCCAAGCCAGAAATACGTTTCAAAAACGCCGGGTCTCAAACCCACATCATTAAAAGTATAGTCAAGTTCAATCACGTCGCCCGGCTTAAAATTCCCGGGCTTTATAAGGTTTCTTCCGGTTGTGGTAACAATAT
>JAGQVC010000398.1 GCA_020438185.1 Bacteroidota bacterium | reverse complement strand
TTTACCTGATCGCGGCTTCGCATGGCAAAAAACATGTGCATAGCCTCCGCAGCAGCTGTCGCTTCGTCCAGCAGAGAGGCATTTGCCAGCTCCATGCCGGTAAGGCTCATAATCATGGTCTGGTAATTCAGCAAAGCTTCGAGGCGGCCCTGAGCAATTTCAGCCTGATAAGGCGTATAGGCCGTGTACCAACCCGGATTTTCGAAGATGTTTCTAAGAATTACCGATGGAGTGATGGTGTTGTAATAACCAAGACCGATATAGGTTTTGTAAACTTTATTGGCAGCTTCCAGCTTTCTGATATGTGCCAGGTATTCGTGTTCCGAAAATGCCTCGCCTGTTGAAAGTTTATCACTTCTTCGGATGCCCTGCGGAATAGTTTGGTCAATAAGTTCATCTATACTCCGCACTCCAACGGTGTTGAGCATGTATTCGATTTCGGTGCTGCGAGGACCGATATGTCGTGATTCGAAATCCCTGATCATGAACTGTGAATTCGTTGAGAAATAAAGCGCGCAAAAATACAAACATTTCGGCAGCTAAGCGGGTTCTGCAAATTGAAATTATTTGGTGCTTGCAGGACAAAAATCATTAGGTTTGAAGCGCTGTATGGGGCTGAATTTTAAAAGGCAGTTGTTCGTCATCGGGGTAGTTCTTCTGGAGCTGTTCAGCTTGCCTGTTTTTTCCGGCGTAGCCGGGAATGATACCCTGCTGCTGATAGACCGCGAACCCAGGCAAATTACCTTTGTTGGAAGCGATAGTTTGTATGTGTATTACACAAAACCCGGGCGTACCAGACAAAAAAGCATTGAAATTCTTAAGGTTTACGGCGTTAAACACAATGACGGTAAAACGACTGTGCTTTATCAGCAGGATACGCTGGAGGGGAACTGGTACAATACCGATGAGATGAAAGATTACATGCTGGGTCAGTCGGATGCGATTAAGCATTACAAACGAAAAGCAAACCGCGCCGGAATTCTGGGCTTTGTTGCAGGCTTTGCCGGCAGTGCTACAGGTATTTATTACGGACCGGCAGTTGCAGCCGGTTATTCGGTATTACGTGCCTACACAAAACCTTCGCGCAAGGAAAAATGGGGTTTTAAAAGCGAGTTCATAAACAACGAAGCCTATACGGAAGGTTTCGGAACCATGGCAAAAAGATATACTACCCGGCGAAGTGCTCTCGGTGCTACCGCCGGATTTGTAATCGGTACCGTAACTTTGACGCTGGTACTTAGCCAACAATGAAATTTAAATCCATTACCGGAAACCTGATTAAAACACTGGTATTCGGCAATATCTGGATAGCTCTGTGTGCTGTTTCGATGTATGCCTGCACTGTGGTTTTGCACCGGCTCGAATGGAGCTGGCTGCTGGCCGGAAGTATTTTCGGAGCAACTTTGTTCGTTTACAATTACCACCGCCTATTCAGGAAAAAGCAGATTTATGCCCGCCAAATTTCTGACAGACACAAATGGATTCTGAGACACGATAAAAGTTTGCGCTGGCTTGCAATTGCCGGTTTTGTACTAGCGGTAGCCTGCTTTGTTCCATTCCTCAACGCAGTGCTTGTTTACAGATTGAGTCCGTTTTTACTGCTTGCTTTGTTCTACGTAATACCTGTCTGGAAAGGCAGGCAAAAATGGCTCAGGATAAGAGATATTCCTTATGTAAAAATATTTCTTGTTGCTGCTGTATGGTCCTTTGTTACTGTGGTTCTTGCATTTCTGGCGAATGATTCCGAATGGTTGCCCGACACCGGCGCCTGGATTACGATTGCTCATCGTTTCATTTTCATTTTTGCTATCACCTTGCCATTCGATATACGGGATTTGGCGCATGACAAGAGCGGA
>JAGQVC010000003.1 GCA_020438185.1 Bacteroidota bacterium | reverse complement strand
TTTGCCGAAGGATTCGAATTAATTTTGTTTCTAATCATTCCTATCACAACAGAATCAGGAACCAGTTCACCTTTATCCATTAGCGTTTTGGCTTCCATCCCAAGTGGTGTTGAATTAGCGATTTCGCCTCTGAGTAAATCTCCTGTAGACAAGTGAATCAGTTTGTAATGATCGACCAGAAAAGCCGACTGAGTTCCTTTGCCTGCGCCCGGCGGGCCAAATAAAACGATATTAAGCATTGCTATATAATTTGGTAAATATGTGGCAGGTTTCTTCCAATCCCATCCAGATCGAGTCCATAGCCAACGACAAACTTTTCAGGAATTTCGAAACAGGCATAATTCACCTTTATGTCCTCAACCAATGCATCAGGCTTTAGAAGTAAAGTGCAAACCGAAATACTGGATGGATGCATTGTGCTGATCTGGCCTATGAGCATTTTCATTGTGAGTCCGGTATCAACAATGTCTTCCAAAATAATGACATCCCGGTTGCTCAAATCGGTATTTAATCCGACTAATTGCTTTACCTCACCTGTTGATCCGGTTCCGCTGTAGGATGAAAGTTTAACGAAATGAACTTCACAGGCGCCTTCAACATGTTTAAGAAGATCGGAGGTGAACATAAAGGCTCCATTAAGTACGCTAATAAAAACAGGTGTTTTACCAGAGAAATCATGATTAAGAGCAGATGCTATCTCTTTAACACGCTTCGCAATCACATCAGCATTGATGTAAATTTCGAATTGCTTGTCCGCTATTTCTATATTGTTTGTCATCGGCAAGCCAAAAATATGAATTTCTCAAGGCCTAATGGTATCTTTGGCCATGCCAAATCCAAATAATTCTATTCCAACTCTCGGAATCCTCGGAGGAGGTCAGCTTGGCCGCATGCTTATTCAGGAGGCTTTGAATTGGAATATTCAGGTTCATGTTCTCGATCCCGATAAGAATTGTCCTTGTGCCGATATAGCTTCAAAATTTGTTTGTGGAGACTTCAGAGACTATGAAACGGTAATTGAATTTTGTAAAGGTCTTGATTTCATTACAATTGAAATTGAACAGGTTAATACCGAAGCACTCTTAAAACTTTCAAGCGAAGGCGCTCAGGTATTTCCGCAACCAGAATTGGTTGATATGATTAAGGATAAAGGACTTCAGAAGCAGTTCTACACAGAAAACGCGATTCCAACATCCGATTTCAGATTGCTTAATTCACGGGAAGAGCTTGAACAACTTAGTGATGATTTCTTTCCGTGTTTTCAGAAAACACGAAGGGATGGGTATGATGGTAAAGGTGTTCAGTTTCTTTCGGGCCGGGGAGATATTTCGAAGGGATTTGATTCTCCTTCCCTGGTTGAAAAAGCTGTAAGCATACAAATGGAGTTTGCGCTAATTGGTGTTGGAAACGGACTTGGTGAATGTTCTATCTTTCCACCCGTCGAAATGGAGTTCCATCCGGGAGAAAATCTGGTAGAATACCTGATTGTACCTGCAGAGTTGACGGATTCACAGTTGCATGAAGCAGGAACAATTGTCAGACGTATTTTTAAAGCCACACAATTAAGAGGATTGCTTGCAGTTGAATTCTTCCTTTCGGCCGAAGGCCGGATTCTCGTCAATGAAATGGCTCCAAGGCCACATAATTCGGGACATACAACTATTGAAGGGAACTTCTCCAGTCAGTTTGCCGAGCATTTGCGCGCTGTTCTTGGATGGCCTGCAGGAGATACATCATTGCGTTGTGCTTCTGTTATGATAAATCTGTTGGGGGCGGAAGGCCATTCGGGTAAGGCCGTTTACGAAGGTCTTTCAGATGTGCTTGCCGCTCCCGGGGTTTACGTTCACTTGTATGGTAAATACGTCACAAAGCCATATCGGAAAATGGGACATATTACTGTTTTGGGTTCCAACCGGCAGGAAGCTCGTGATAAAGCGGATTTAATAAGGAATTCTATTAAAATTGTGACATAATTCGGATTTATGAAAGCACTGGTAGGTATTATTATGGGAAGCTCCAGCGACCTGAAGGTTATGCAAAAAGCAGCTGAGCAACTTGAAGCATTACAAGTTCCATTCGAAATTACAATAGTTTCAGCTCATCGCACTCCCGTGCGGATGAAGGAATATGCCGAATCGGCTGCAGAGCGAGGCCTTAAGGTAATTATCGCCGGTGCGGGTGGAGCGGCACATTTGCCCGGTATGGTTGCGTCTTTTACAACGCTTCCTGTAATTGGGGTTCCGGTTAAATCCTCCAATTCAATAGATGGCTGGGATTCTGTTCTTTCAATTCTTCAAATGCCTTCAGGGGTGCCTGTTGCAACAGTTGCATTAGATGGTGCTGCTAACGCAGGAATTTTGGCTGCACAAATTCTTGGGACATCTGATGAAGCTCTGGCACAGCGCCTGAGAATTTTCAAGGATGATCTTGGCCGAAAGGTTATTGAATCATTGCCGCAGGCAGAATTGAGCAGCTTCAGCTTTTTTGTAAAAACACAATTTTCATCCTGACTTAAAGCACGTTTCAAAAGAATACATTACTTTCAACCGGATGAAAAGACGCATACCTGGGCTGCTTTTATTTTTTCTGATTTCTTTCGGCCTTTCGGCCGGAAATGACAACATGCCGATTGGAGCTAGGGCGGCTGGACTTGCAAATTCAGCGGTTACGCTAAGCGATGCCTGGTCCGCTCATCACAATCAGGCTGGTCTGGGCTTTCTTACATCGCCTTCAGCTGGAGTTTATTACGAAAGTCGCTATCTGCTGCCCGAGCTTGCCCTTAATGGTGCCGTTGTGGCTCTGCCTTTAGCAAACCGTAAAGGAACATTCGCATTGAGTTACCGGTCTTTTGGTTATCAATTATATAAGGAGTCTAAAACCGGACTTGCTTACTCCAGGGCGTTTGGCGATGACCTGAGCATCGGGATGCAGATTAACTACCATCAAATTCAGATCGCTGATGTTTACGGCAACAGAAACGTATTCACTGCCGAGGTAGGGGTACAGTATCGGGTGGCTAAAGATTTAACTCTGGGTGCGCATGTCTTTAACCCTAATCGGTCAAAGCTCACAGAAATTAATCAGGACAGGTTGCCAGCTGTTATAAGGCTTGGTTTGCGATATAATTTTTCGAAGAACTTATTTCTGGCAGCTGAAACAGAAAAGGATACATACAATCCTGCTGTTTTCAGAGCTGGTCTTGAGTATATGGCCGGTTCCGTATTGTATCTGCGTGCCGGATTTGGTACGAGCCCATTTGCAAGTTCATTCGGTTTCGGATTGCTTCTGAAGAACCTTAAAGTCGACTTTGCAGGCAATTTTCATCCTGTTCTCGGATTCACCCCACAGGCTTCACTTACTTATGATTTTGCGAAGAAATCCAAATAAGTTCCTGATTTCTCTGCTTGCCTTTTTGCTGCTTTTCTCGGTTGCAGGCATTGCACAGGTGGTTGACGATCCAAGCAATCAGAACATGATTGAGAAGAAGATTGAAAATCTGGCCGAAACAACCAGTGAGGATGTAGATTACACCAACATACTCGAAAACCTATCCTTTTTTCAAGACCATCCCCTTGAGCTAAATACGGCAGATAAGGATCAGCTTGAGCAATTGCTTATGCTGGATGAATTTCAGATTTCAAATTTGCTGGCACACCGTGAAAGATTCGGTAAGTTCCTGTCTGTATATGAATTACAGGCGGTAGAAGGCTTTGATTTGCCAACTATATACAGGCTTTTACCCTATGTGAAGGTTACCCGTGATTTGAACAGACTCAACATTTCATTCAGGGATATGATCAAGTATTCCACCAATGAAATGTTTTTGAGAGTAACTCAGAATATCGAGGAGCAAAAAGGCTTTTCACCGGCCACAGAAGAGGAATTGGCTGCAAGTCCAAATTCAAGATATCTCGGTAGCCCGCAACGTGTTTTTGCAAGATATCGCTTTCGGTATGGAAATTATTTCAGTGCTGGAATTACGGCAGAGAAAGATGCGGGCGAGGAATTTTTCAAAGGCTCTCAAAAGCAAGGTTTTGATTTTATGACTGCTCACTTTGCAGTGAGAAACATTGGAAAGCTAAAATCATTGAATATTGGTGATTATCAAGCTCAGTTTGGGCAAGGACTTACATTCTGGTCAGGATTTGCCTTTGGAAAAACAGCCGATGCGATGAATGTCAAACGGAGTGCTCAGGGTCTTAAACCGTACACATCGGTTAACGAGAATCTGTTCCTTCGTGGTGTAGCCACATCATGGACACTCGGTAAATTTGAGATTACGGCTTTTGGTTCGGACAAGAAAGTGAATTCGAACGCTTCAGCGGTTGATTCTGTAAGTCAGGATATTCAGGCTTTCTCAAGTTTTAATCTGAGTGGATACCATCGGACTGTTTCCGAATTGCAGGATAAGGCCAATTTGCGCGAACAGATTTATGGTTCGCATATAAAATTCAGCCGGCGACGGCTTGAGCTTGGTTTAACCGGTGTTAGCTATAATTACAGCGCAGATTTACAAAGGAGTAATGATCCTTATAATGAATTTGAATTTCAGGGAAGGAAGAATACCAATTTGGGGGTCGATTACAATTACATCTATCGCAATTTTAACTTCTTTGGAGAAGCTGCAAGAAGCATTAATGGAGGTACTGCTGTTACCAGCGGACTGATAGCCAGTCTTGACCCTAGGTTTTCTCTTTCAATGCTTTATCGGAATTTCAGCCGCGATTATCACGGCATTTACACAGCCGCAATTTCCGAAGGTTCCAGGAACATCAACGAAAAGGGTATGTATGTTGGCTTCGTGGCAAAGCCAATTAAATACTTCACGGTTTCTGCGTTCATTGACAGATGGAATTATCCCTGGCTGAAATACCTGGTGGATGCTCCAACAAACGGATACGATGGGTTAATTCAGGTGAATTACACCCCATCTAAAGCGGTTGACATGTATTTCCGTTACCGTGACCGCAACAGGCCCAGGAACAATTCTCTGGATGAGGAAGCAGTGATAGATTATCCAATTGGACAACTTCAGAAGAATTACCGCTTCGACATTGTTTACAAAATATCCCCTTCGTTCAGGCTTCGCAACAGGGTGGAGCTGGTTCGGTTTTCACAACCAGGTCTTGAAACACAGAGCGGTTACATGATACTTCAGGATATAGTTTACAAACCTCTGAGTAAACCGGTTTCTTTCTCTTTCCGATATGCCTTGTTTGACACCGATGGATACAACACACGCATATATGCCTATGAGAATGATGTGCTTTATTCGTTTTCGATACCTGCTTATTACTACAAAGGATCCAGAACGTATCTCACCTTGAAGTACAATTTGACCAGAAAAATTGATTTGTGGTTCCGGTATGCACAATTCTTTTATGCCAACAGAAGTTCTACCGGTTCAGGTTTAACAGAAGTGCAGGGGCCGGTGCGCTCCGATTTCAGGGTGCAGGCAAGGATTAGTTTTTAATCAAGGGCAAAAGCCTTCTCCGCAACCATGTCTACAAGGCCTCTAACGTATTCTTCAGAGAAATCAAACCGAATACCAGCGCGATTGTAAAGTTCCGGAAGCCCATACATATAACCTGCACGTAGCGATTCTTCGTAGCTATCCAGTGCCTTTTGCGGGTCTGTCGAAATGTAGTTTTTCCATATTCCAATCGCTCCTAATTGAGCAATCGCGTATTCAATATAGTAAAACGGAACTTCGAAAATATGAAGCTGGCGCTGCCAGGAATGAGTTTCGAATTCAGGGAATTCACTTTTATCAATCACTTTGCTTCCAAATCTCTTTTGGAGCTTTGCCCATTCGGCAGCGCGTTCTTCAGGGGAATGCCCCGGATTAGTATAAATCCAGTGTTGAAAAGCATCAACTGTTGCAATCCAGGGTAATATTGAAATTATTTTTTCAAGCTGATATCGTCTAGCTCTTTCCAGAGTATTCTTATCACTAAAAAAAGTTTCCCAGTGCTCCATTGAAAGCAATTCCATAGCCATCGAGGCAACCTCCGCTATTTCTGAAGGAGTGTTTTTGAAATCGTTCAGCTCCAGATCTTTACTCAGCCAGGAGTGCAACGCGTGACCGCCTTCATGCATCATTGTAACCATGTCGCGCAAGGATCCTGATGCGTGCATAAAAATGAATGGAAGACCGGACTTGTATAGAGGATAATTATATCCACCCGGAGCTTTTCCGACACGGGTTTCCAGATCCAGATGCCCCTCTTTTTTCATCAACTCAATTACGTTTCCATAATTGTTTCTGATTTTATCAAAGCACTCGATTGTTTTATCTGTAAGTTCCGCAGTATTTTTAAAGGGCTCAAGTGGTTCGCGGCCTTCAGGGTCTGTTTCAGTATCCCAGGGGAATAATTTCTCGTAACCAAGCTTCGATTTTCTCACTTCATCGAACTGGTTGCAAACGGGAACTACAATATTTTCAATTGAAGTATGAAAATCAAGGCAATCTTCCGGTGAATAATCAAAACGACCCAATGCATCAAACATGTAGTCCCGAAAGTTTGAATAGCCTGCATTCTCAGCAACTTTTTGCCTCAAAACAAGCATTTTGTCAAACAATTCCTCCAGTTGCCCACGGTCAACAATCCTTCTTCTGTTAATTTTCTCATAAACCTCACGACGCAATGCTCTGTCGTTTGATTTGAGCAGATTAGCAGCCTTTTGAAAGGTCATTTCTTCACCGTTTACTTCAACAGTCATTGCACCGGTGATTCGACCATATTCATTTCCGAGAAGTTGCAATTCTGTCTGCAGCGGGATGTTGTCTTTACGAAACATCTCCACTGATTTTCGTATACCGCGAATCAAAATTGCGAAACCAGATTCGGGTAATTCGCTTAAGAATGGCGAATCCAGGAATTTTCGGTTTAATTTATCGCCGATTTCCGATAGGTGAGGTTCGATTTCATTTATGAAAAATTCAAGTTCCGCACGGAATTTTTCATTTCGGGTGTCGCAAGTCTGTCTGATGTAGCGCCATCCAAGTTCTTCCTGCAGAATACCTTCAATTTCGCTTTTATCCTGCAACCATCTGCGCAAGTCATCAACGGAAGTATTCTCCCTGTTAAGCAATTCGTTAAAAACCGGCTCAACAGAAGCCCAGGATTCAAGATTAATCTGACCGGAAATAGTTTCCCCCTCTTTTATTTCCATACCGAATTAAGCTCCGGTTTTACGCACTGTTGTTGTTTTGGCCATTCCTTTTGAACTGGCTTTTGGCGCGCTTGTTTTAGCTGCAGGTTTGGCTGTAGTGGTTTTAGCCGGCTTTGATTCCTTTTCGGCAGCCGGTTTCTTCTCTTCCTCCTTTTCAGGTAGCTCCAGAATACCTTTCTCGTTCAAAAGCTTATACCAGGTGAAGACTTTTTTCATGTCGCTCACATAAACCCTGTCTTCATCGTATTCGGGAACGAATTTTTCAAAGGCCTCATTAATCACATGATTTTCATCTTTGGCAGTTGGCAATTCTGCCGGATTGGCCTTTTTAATGGCTGAAAATACATCCTTCAGAGGGATATCATCATGCAATCCGTAAATACTGATATCTTCAAGAGCACTGATTTTGTGCGTAGAAAAAACAGGCATTCTTTTTCCGTCAATAAGGCTTTCAATCATAAGTCCGCTGCGGGTTTGGGAGATAACTTTAAACAATCCTCCCATGCCGGAAACTGAAATTATACCGCTTAAATCCATTTGTATTATTATTTAGCTGCAAACGTAATCATTTCAGGCATTTTTCAAGCGTCAAATTGAAAATCATTTCAGTACTATTATGCGCTCTGTGCGCCATCCCGAATGAGATTTAATCTTGAGAATGTAACTTCCGTTTTTTATTTCAGAAGGCAGTTGTATTAATTCATTTCCGGCCTGCGGCCGATGATTCCACAATGCATGCCCGCTCAAATCATAAATCCGAATTTCCTCAATTAACTCTCCATGCGTGTTTACCGTTATTTTCCCTGAAGTTGGATTGGGATATATCACAGGTGTGTTCAGCTTCTGATTCGAATCCGAAATTCCGAGTGGTGTAACTACATCAAAATAATACGTGCGAGCGATAGCTGCCTGTTGAAGAAGTTCTGTTTCTGAATGCGCCAGATGTATGGCAAAACCGGCTCTAATCTGATTTCCCGATGAAATTGAAAAAGGTCCTGCTGAAGTTACACTGATAATATCTGTTCCTTCTCCGCTTAAACCTCCTTCGGGATGTGAAATACTTAAAGTCTGCCTTTTTTCATCTTCTGTTAATCCATCGCTGGCATTTACCGGTCCCGACGTACTACCAATATTCTCTATACTGTGGGCAATTGCCGGTGCTGACCCCAAAATCTGAATGCCAGCAAATAGAGAATCAGCACCGACTTCAAATACATAATGAAGCTTTAATGATTCGTTGTACAGGGCCCGGTTTCGGGCGTAGACACCGATATCCCAGTCGGCAAAAATACCGAGATAGCATTCGGTGTAATCAATTGGAGATGTATTGGTTAACGTATAGTCCAGGACTATGAAATTATTATTTTGAGGCAAACTGTCTGCAAACAAACGGGTTTCTGCAAACAAGTCACATCCGGGTAATACGGATTGCATTGCTGACCGATATTTAACAGTACTGCTCCCAAAAGGCTCCTGTTGAATGAATCTTTCAAGAATCTGCCAGTCATTGTTCACTGAATTACCACGGACTCCGTCTACAACCAATCCTTCGGATGGCGAGAACATAAGTCCACCCTCATACATCAAATTTATCCCGCCCTCCGGGCGGATGCCCAATCCTTTCAGATATTGGTTACCACTCACACCGATTTTGCCGCTTCCGCCAATTCCTGCATTCACTTCGTTGTGGTTGATATTTATAAAATCGGCATATAACCTGAGTGGAAAAGTCTGAGTGAGCGTTGTGCCATCTGACTGAATATTCAGTTTTAGCTGGGCATCTTCATTGAAAGCAACATCCTGAGAGATTACAAAAAGGAAAGGGGCGTCCTGAATATGGATCTGTTCCAGTGTGCCAAGACTTCCCAGGTTTCTTTCGGGATTTAGCAACTCCAGATTTCCGGTTGGACAACTAAGCGAAACATGCACATCACCGGCATTGGCCAGGTAATTAATGAAGTTCCCGCTTAAGGAAACAGTATCGCCCGGAAGAAAAAGTTCCGAGTTTAAATCCAACAATTCCGGTTCTATAAATACCACAGCAGAATGACCGGCTTCACTAAGAGCTCTGAATAAATTCACTCTTCCCGAGCCCATTTTTCCGGCGTAAGCCGAATTGCCGGTGAGTAAATCTATTGGATCGGCAGTGGTTCTTAATTGATAAAGTATCTGCTGACCGCTAAACTGAGGATATGCGGAACGTAAAATGGCAGCACATCCCGCTGTAAGCGGAGAAGACATTGAAGTGCCGCCACTTCTGGCATACCCGCCATTAGTCCATGTGCTTAGTATTAAATCGCCGGGGGCAAATAAATCCAATCGGGATCCGAAATTTGAAAAATCTGCCTTTAAATCCTGGGCATCGCTTGCACCTATTGAAACAGCGTAAGGGTAGGAGGCAGGATAGAACAATCGCTCATTGTTGTCATTACCGGCACCGCAGAATACAATGCAGTCGAGATTTACCGAAACATATCGGATAATTTCCTCATTTATGGAACTGTACTGGTAACCACCCCATGAGCAGTTTATTACTTTACAACCCATTTCGGCTGCATATACCAAACCTTCGTAAGCACCCGAAAGCTGGCCGGATGAATTCATAATCTTAACCGGAATAAAACGGCAGTTAAAACCCGAACCTGCAATACCTTGATTATTATCTGCTGTAGCCGATGCGATACCACTGATATGTTGACCGTGAGGGCTTCCGGAAGTTCCCGGGTCGCCGTCGTTATCGCCACTGTCCCAACCGTAGTAATTGTCCGTATAACCATCACTGTCATTGTCTATTCCGTCCGGGGGATCATCATAATTAATCGCAATGGAAGGGTAAATATCCGGGTGAAAAATTTCGACTCCGGTATCAGTAATTCCAATTACCATGTTCGTGTCGCCCCGGTGAAGATCCCAGCCGGCAAAAGCCTGTATGCGGTTTAGCGCGTATTGTTCCGAGATACTGTCATCCGATGGAACGTAACATAAAACAGGCAAATAATGCGGTTCGGCGGACCGGATTCCCGAAATAGAAGCAACTTTTCGTATCAGAATATCGATGTCTTCGTTTTCAGAAAACCGAAGCGTATAAAGTGTGCTAATGTCTCCTGTACGCTCGCCTCGCGGGTTTGTCCCTTTGCCGGGAGCCTGAGCATTCGGGAATCGTTTGATTATTTCAACACCAGGAATTATTTGAGAAACGCTGCTTTTCCATGTTTCATCATGAGTTTCGGCCATTACCTCAAGAACCCCGGGCAAAAAGGAATCCTGCATTTGGGCTTTGCAATTATTTGCATAGAAAGCAGCAATGCTTAAAATTAACAATACCCGGAAAAGTGTCTTTGATATCATAAATCTGTTGGTAAAGTTAATCATTACTGTTGCTACCCATCATAATGAATAAAAATGTCAAAATGTTTTGACGGAATTCCGGACAAAATTGTAGATTTGACAAATTTCAAGTCAATGATTTCGAAAAATCTTAAGTTTTTGCGTAAACAATCCGGGAAATCTCAGGAAGAAGTTGCAAACGACCTGAATATTAAACGGACTACCTTGAGTGGGTATGAAAACGGATCGGCAGAGCCAAATTCTGAAAATCTGATCCGGCTTTGTGATTATTATACCATTCGGGTTGATGATCTGCTTCGCAGGGATATATCTTCGGGTGATGATTCAGATCCGGTTGGCCTGGGAAATTATATCAGTGGCGATAATCTCAGGGTAATTGCAACTACAGTTGATTTAGAAAATAATGATAATATTGAATTGGTTCCAATTCAGGCTCGCGCCGGATATACTTCCGGATATGCAGATCCTGATTACATCCGTGTATTACCCACTTTCCAGTTGCCGTTTTTAAGTCCAAATAAAAAATACAGGACGTTTCCAATTAAGGGCGATTCAATGCCGCCTGTTTCAGACGGTTCATGGGTAATCGGAGAGTATCTTCAAAACTGGCGTTTCGTGCAAGACGGGCATCCTTACATCGTAATCACTCAAAACGAAGGGATTGTCTTTAAAATCCTTTTCAATCAAATCGAAGACAGGGGGAATTTCCTGCTTTGTTCAACAAATCCGGCCTACGAACCTTATGAGTTGGCAGTTGGTGAGGTTCTTGAAATCTGGAAGTTCACCAATTACATTTCTTCGGATCTGCCGGAACCCAACCTTGAACGCAGCGGCTTGGCGAATACAGTGATGCAATTGCAACGAGATGTTCAGCGTTTGAAGAATACGCTGAGATAAAAAAAGGGAGATGGTCCACAGACTATCTCCCTTTTTTAAAATTCTATTTCTATTATTTGGTAACCACCAATGTGCGGTTGGTTGCGTTTGACTTACTGTTCAGGCTAACCAAATACATTCCGGGAGCAAGACTGCCGGCAGAAAGATCAATTATCTGAACATCCTGCGAAGCAGAAATTTGCTTTGTAAGTACCTGTTTGCCACTTATGTCGGTTATCTTAAGAAGCACAGATTCTCCAATTCCTTTAAAACTGATTCTGAAACTTCCATTGCTTGGATTCGGGAATAAGTTCAGATTTAAATCCTCCGTTTCTTTAATTCCAGTCGTATAGCAAGGAGTTGGAGGAGTGTCAATCTTGGTCAATGTGTTAAAATCAATGTAGCACGCATAGTCAGCATTATCTACAAATGGATTCCTGTTTTGCTGAAGCGAATCTAGAAAGTCATTTCTTGCAACATCAAAATTATCAGGAGGATACATGAAATGCCATTTTTTAACAATATTCTGATCCTGACCGTTTGTAATTGGTGTTCCACTGCATGTGTTACCAATTGGGCGGGTGAATGAAAACAGATCGCCTGGCTGAGAATAGCAGGTAGCCATGTACATTAAAGCACGCGCAGCACGACCTTTGTGTGAGTCCTGAGGTTCATAAACGCGATCGCCGTTTATGTCAAGTCCAAGTTTCCCTTCCAGGAATTCGAATTCAACAGTTTCAACTTCACCCAAAGGATAATTACACCTTACGTCGTTTACGTTACTCTGACGGGCAGGATAGAGGTTGTGCTGATCATTGTATTCTGGTTGCTCCGGATCATCAGCCGGGAAAGATGGCATCCAGGAATGAGGGTATGTATGTTCACGGCTGTACCCTACAGCTGACCAATCGAAAGGTTCGTTGAACACCTTGGTTTCACCTGAATAAACGCAGTTAATAGCCCGGTTGAATGTGTTTGCTCCAACTACGGCAAACGTATCACGCGCTAAAAACAGATTAATCATTGTATTGGTGTAGTTTGAATAGAAAGTGAACTGGTGATCATTAATCAGCTGTCCAAGATCAGTTACAAAAGTTGTGTTATCTGTACTTATTCCGTCATATTCAGTAGCCGAAACCATGGTGGCCGGAGTGGTTACAGTTACATCATTAATTGTGTTGAGATAATTTGTGAATGTTCCGTTACCGTAGTATGGGAATGCGGCAAAATGATATTCAGTTCCTGCAATTACACTTTTAGAATTAACATTAAATATGTCAGATGCCGGTCGTCCTGCGTAAACCACTTTTGCGTTTCCAATAGACATACCGCGAGAATACACCGTGCCATCCATTGGAGCATCTGAAACGGGACTTCCAACACTTCTAAGTAAGATATAACCACCCACTAAATCATTGTTAAGCACATCAGCTCCCTGAACGCCTACCACGATACGATAGGTTTTGTTAATTATCTCATTGATGCCCGAAACAGCAGAGCCCGGCTCAGATGCCAGGGTACCACTAACAGCATAAATCATAAATACGTACTCGGGTGTGGTTGCATCATCGCTAAAAACTGAAATCTGAGCTGTATAAGAGCCTTCACCATTATCCGGATTGAACGAAAGATCCAGATTCACCATTCCACTTGGATCAACAGCAACAGGCGTAGCCGGTACTGAAACCGAAAAAGCGCTTGCCCCTGAGCCGCTTATAGCAATATCGCTTATATGCAGCGTGTCAGTGATTCCAACATTGCGTAATTCATATTGCACACTTGATGCATTGAATGCAGGTGCAATTGTCCCTGCAAGCACAGGGTTTCCTCCCGCAACTTCGAAAACTGAAAGTGTAGCTACTGTTACCTCGGGAGCTTCAACAGAAATTTCATCGACTTTGGCATTAGACCCCGATACCTTATTCACGTAAAACCAACGAACGTATCGACTTAAAGGGTTGGATACTGTATAGTTTTCATTCAGACAGGGTGTACTGCCTACAGGTAATTCACCGTCGTTGTATGTTACAATATCAACCCAGGTACTTCCGTCAACAGATTCCTGAAATTTGAAAGTTCCTTCCCATGGTGAGCCGGTTGTTGATCCACCTATCTGGAAATGAATAGCACCCGGTTGTTGTCCAAAGAAAATTTCAAGGTATTCTCCGGTCTGATCCAGACGAAGAGATGAAGTTCCGTCGCAGGAAGCTGCAGCTGAGTAATTGGTATTGCCTCCACTGGCATTGTTAAAGGTCCAGCCTTCAGGTGGTGTCCCTGTGCTGCAATCCCACGAAGTGGGAACCGGACTTTGAGCAAAGATGAGTGAACTGATTATGCTCACAAATCCGGTAAGAATCAATTTTTTCATTGAAATTGTTGTATTAAAGTTTAGTTGCTTTTAAAAATCCATCTGTGCTATCCTTAAAGGTTCTGATTCTCTTCAGGTAAAGGTTGTTATCTCCAAGATCCTCAATGCTAAATCGCTGTCTTAGAAATCGAATAACAAACTGATTGGAACTCAATGTGGTTTTAACACTTGTCACTGCAAGTTCATCTTTTTTAATATCAAACTGAAATGTATCGAGCAAATCAGTTTTCAGAGTGTCGGAATAATCCAGATGATATACACCCCTGCAGGTAGCAGTGTAAGCCATTTCACAATCAAAGAATTCAATCTTATGCTGATCTGCAGAAAGGTCAACATCGGAACCATTAGCCCATTGTGACTCTTCGATCTTCCAGGTTCCGGCCAGCTTTTCTGCAAGCTTGTTTTCCTTGTAACAACTGCTTAACAGAAATGAAACACTGAATATTAAAATACTGAGCTTTTTCATCGTCAGAAATTTAAGGTGAGAGAGCTCAGCCAACGTCTTCCCATGAGGAAATAAACACTGGAACTTGCTGCATTAAACGTAGAGCTGTTGCCAAACTGGTTGCTTTGGGCATCTGTGATAGCAAAGGCATCGAGTGCATTGTTCACAGTTATTCTGAAATCAAATCCAATTTTATACAAAACAAAGTGATATCCTGCCGAAATATCCAAAATACCATAATCCGGCATTCTCCACGACTGGCGACCCAGATTGGGACCTGTCATAGTTTCGATGTCCACAATTTGCAGACTTCCCGGATCGAAGTTCGCGTAGTTTCTGCTAAACCAGGTGAATTTCGGCTTAAAATAAAGACCTTTTACGGGTTCATATCTGAAACCAAGCGCATAAGTTTGCTGAGCGGCATCCCCAACCCGAACGCCTCTCGGGTCAAATACAACTGTATCTACAGGAGTTCCATCATCGGCAAAAATAGTTGCGGTTGCAATTTTATTCCATTTCCAGTCACCATACGAAACCATAGCTTCAAGGCTGAACTGTTTGCATACCTTGTAAATTCCGTCGAATTCAATTCCGCGGTGCAGGGCACCCATGCCGGTGGCATTTGTACTTACCGGCTCACCGTTTACTGTAAGCGAAGTTGTGGTTGGTTTGTTGTTCCACTGGGTATAATACCCGTTTACATTGAAACTAAAATTGCTGCTTTTGTATGAGTAACCAAGTTCAGCTGAATTAATTTCCTCGTTGTCGGTGTTTTGAAACTCCCTGTTGTCGGTTCTGAATACAAATTGAATTAAAGGTGCTCTGTTCAGATGTCCAAGGTTAGCAAACACATTCGAACGTTCTGTGAGATTATAATTTAAGCCACCTTTAACAGTAAAACCTCCAACTTGTTTCCAGTCTGTTTGATTTGGGCGTAACCCTTCAGAATTTCTGTCATAGGTTACTCCATTATACGTTAATGTATCACTGTAACCAACCTCTAAGGTAGTATCGGATAAAACAATTTGATTTTTAAGGAAGTGGTTAATTTGCTTGTAGTAACTCAGGGACCCGCTCACATTGAGGAAGGCACTCCAGTTTCCTGCTTTATACTCTGCCAGGGCGAAAGCACCACCCCATCTAACGTTTCTTTCAATATGTTGTGTTATCCTGTCGCCTTTTAATGCAGGTGTGTTTGGTGCTGCATTCAAATCAACACTACTAACGATGAGGTCTCCTCCCCACAAATCTTCAACGCGACTGTAAACTTGACCATTGTATGTTCTCAGGTCAATTCCACCCGAGAAATCCCACGAATCGTTTGGCGCATAATGGAAAGTGGATAAAGCTCCGTACCATTGATGCTCGTTGTAATTTTTTCTCAGGAAATTGGCAGATCTGCGCATTCCCTTGTAAAGACTGTCTGGCCCAAAACCGGGATAAATATTGAATTCACTGAATGCGTTCCCGTTATATACATTCTGAATTGATTGTTGTCCGGTTGAATCCAAAGAAAGTGTATTGTTCGGTTGAGTTCCTCCACCCATACCGTATGAGGCATATACAATATTGGATAAATAAAATTTTGAGCCGATATTAACGAAATGCTTAAGAGAAATAATTGGCTTGTGAAATTGATTTACACTGGTATTTTCAATTTCGTAGGGAGCATTCTCATTGTCGCGGGTTCTTCTCAAAAAATTCCAGCTTGGATTGTATCGTCTGCCATATTCAATTTTTCCGGTGGTATCAACACCCAAACTTGCAGCATAGCGCTTGCTGAATGAATAAATGGGTTGATCAACGCGGAAGTCACGCTGATTGGAAGTTTGTGGAGCACCAAAAGCAGAAAAGGTAAAAAGGTGGTTTTTGACAGATTTTTCAACTTTAACGTAGTAGAAGAACATTTCAGAGCCAAGGCCATTCACATAGCCCTGATTATTGCGGTATGAAGCAGCAGCCGAAACTCCCCACCCTTTATTTAGTTTTCCGGAATTATATGAAACTGTGGTTCTAAGGTTTAAGTTATTTCCGACTTCCTGTCTAACAGAGAGCATTTTTTTATTCTGCATCCCGCTCGTAAGTATGTTCATTGTTCCACCAATTGCAGGAATGGCCAGTTTTGAAGCTCCAAGTCCGCGCTGCACCTGAACTCCGGATGTTAACTGATCAAGTCCAAACCAATTGGTCCAGTAAACTCGTCCGTTCACCATGTCATTCATGGGGATTCCATCTATCAGAATCATTACGTTCTGGGAGTTAAAACCTCGAATGCTAATTCTTGCGTCACCATCACCTCCTCCCTGCTGCGTAGCATATACGCCGGGAGTCGAGTTTAGGAGCATTGGTAAATCCTGAGCACCTAATTCTTCTTTGATTTTAACAGGATCAAGATTGGTAAACGCAACCGGCGTTTCACGCGCGATTGCTATATCGGACACAATCTCAACTTCTCTGAGGGTGTTGCTTTTAAGTGCGAAATTGAGTTCCAGTTCCTGATTTTCTTTCAACACAATTGTTCTGCTCTGCGATTTGTAACCCAGAATGGAACAAGCTATAGTGTATTCTCCGGCATCCAATACAAGCGCATATTTCCCGTCAATGTCTGTGGCTGCGCCTTTTCCGGGTGCATAAATCAGACTGGCACCGATTAAAGTTTCGCCGGAGGCAGCATCTGTAACAATGCCTTTAACAGTGGATTGCGCCGCTGAAGAAACAGCCAGGCCCAAAAGCAGGGTAAATGCGACTAAATGTCTCAATGTCATTTGGTTTGCAGTGAAAATGCCAGTTATTGAAACTGGCATTTAATCCTTTAATTTAGTGCTTTATAACAATTTTTCGGGAGGCAATATATCCTCCGGAGAAATATATTCGGACCGAATAGAAGCCTTTTTCCCAGTTTTCGGTGTCAATATTAACTGACTTGGAGTTCGAAGGGTATTTGCGATCATTAATCAACTGACCTAGCATGGAATAAATTTGAACTCTTTCAATTGGTAAGGCCGACTGAATATTGAAAAATCCATTTGCCGGGTTTGGGTAAACAACAGTTTTTGAAGCAGATTCGATCTCATTAACGCCGGCAAGGTTGCAAACGCAAGTATGAAAACCCAGGGAATCAAATGTGTTTTCCGGAAGTGAATCCCATTCCACAGATGCATTAAATGTTTCAGGCTGAGGATTAACTGTTACACCTCCGGTTACAGTTGGCTTTCTTACAAGAGTTTGATCCTGAGTCCAGTACCTCATGAAATAAGGTCCGAATTCGGCTGTTGTATAACCAACCGGCATACTTGAATAGGGCGGAAGGTCAGTCCAACCTGCGGTTGGAGAAGTGGTTCCGGAACTGTTTGTAGGACGTTCACCGATACAAGCGAAAATGTCAACTTTTACCCAGGTTCCATCCACATTTTTCTCAAATGTAAGGGCATCGTCACCATTGAAGCACATAGTTCTGATATTACCGGGTTCAGTACCGCAACCATCAGATAAAAGTGTGTCAGCTTTTTCCTGAAGAGCAACGTCAATTGGTGCATTTTGGTCAACACCATTTGGGTCGGTCAGATTTAACGCAATAACATAAGTACCGTAAGCAGGAATGAAAACTCCGGGAGGAAGTGGTTGAATCGCGTTCTCTGAGGCAACAAGATTTCCATTGTCATAACGAATTAGCCTGTAACTGCCTAAATCGACCGGTTGCCCGGTTGGATTGTATAATTCAAGAGCTTTATTATTTCCTGAGCCTTCCACATATTCAGAAATAAATAACTCGTTGCACTGAGCGAATGCCTGCACTGAAAAAGCGATTAAAATCAATGCTGTAAATAAATTCTTCATCATGTTTATTGTTGATTTCGGTTGGCAAAATTAGGTAAATGCGCTTGATTGCTCTAAGTCCTGTTCATAATTAAAGTTTTGTTAACGATTTAGGCTGTTTTCAAGCCTTTTGTTAAGACTTGTACAATAAAGGTTTTCGTACCTTTCGGGCCCAAATTGACTTGTATGAATTCTAAAGGCCCTGTATCTCAGTTTATTGAAAAGCACTATCTTCATTTTAATGCCGCTGCACTTGTTGATGCTGCAAAAGGTTATGAAACGCATCTCACCGAAGGTGGAAAAATGATGGTTACACTTGCCGGCGCAATGAGCACAGCAGAATTGGGAAAATCACTTGCTGAAATGATTCGTCAGGGGAAAGTGGATATTATTTCCTGTACAGGTGCCAATCTGGAGGAAGACATAATGAATCTGGTTGCTCATTCTCATTATAAGCGGGTGCCAAACTACCGTGATTTGAGTCCGCAGGATGAATGGGACTTGCTGGAGGATGGATACAACCGCGTAACCGATACCTGCATACCTGAGGAAGAAGCATTCAGAAGAATCCAGAAACATATTTATAAGCAATGGAAAAACGCGCAGGATTCAGGAGAAAGATATTTCCCGCATGAATACATGTATAAAATGCTGCTTTCCGGTGAAATGCAGCAATATTATGAAATTGACCCGGTAAATTCATGGATGCTGGCTGCTGCAGAACGTAACCTTCCTATCATCGTTCCAGGTTGGGAAGACTCCACGATGGGAAATATTTTTGCTTCATATGTTATTAAAGGAGAGCTGATTGCGTCCACAATGAAATCAGGAATCGAATACATGGTCTGGCTATCCGACTGGTACAGAAATAATTCGTCCGGAAAAGGGGTAGGTTTTTTCCAGATTGGTGGTGGAATAGCAGGAGATTTTCCAATTTGTGTTGTACCTATGATGTATCAGGACTTGGAATGGCATGACGTTCCATTCTGGTCTTACTTCTGCCAGATTTCTGACTCAACAACTTCTTACGGCTCATATTCAGGAGCTGTGCCTAATGAAAAGATAACCTGGGGTAAACTGGACAAACACACTCCTAAATTTATAGTAGAATCGGATGCCACAATAGTCGCGCCTCTGATTTTCGCATGGATTCTGGGTTGGTAATTCAACCAATTCACAGCTTTGCTGTTAATTCGGCATGGGAAAAAGCGATGAACTTTTGATGCAACAAAATTCGACAGCTGAATTACAGCCTAAGGATGCAATGTATATTTTCGGGCCCTGCAGTGCCGAAAGCAGGGATCAGGTTTTAAGCACTGCACGGGGAATTGCACAACATTTTCCTGGTGCTTTGTTTCGCTCCGGAATATGGAAACCCCGATCGAGACCGGGTGCATTTGAAGGCATCGGAGAGGCAGGTTTGACCTGGCTTAACGAGGTGAAAACGGAAACAGGACTGGAACCCATTACTGAAGTAGCCACACCTGCGCATGTTGAGGCAATTCTGCGTCACAATATTAAATATGTGTGGATTGGGGCAAGAACCTCGGTTAATCCATTCTCGGTTCAGGAATTATCAGATTCGCTTCGCGGGACGGGCATCACTGCTTTTGTAAAAAATCCTGTTAACCCGGATCTTGCATTATGGATTGGCGCAATTGAGCGGCTTATGGGTGCCGGGCTTAAAGATGTGCATGCCATTCACCGGGGGTTTTATGCGCATGAAAGTGCGCCGTTCAGAAATGCACCCCGCTGGGAACTGGTTATTGATTTAAAGACTGCGTTGCCTGACTTGAAAGTGATTTGCGATGCAAGCCATATTTCCGGAAATCCGGAATTGATTGCTGATGTGGCTCAAAAGTCGGTGGATCTCGATTTTCAGGGCTTGATGATTGAAACACATATAAATCCACAGGCAGCATTGAGTGATGCTTTTCAGCAAGTGACACCCGACAGGTTGTTTGAAATCATTTGCAGTTTGAAGTTCAGATCAGCTTCATCAAGCGACCATCAGGCAATTGACAAGCTAACCGAATTGAGAAACAGGGTTGACGCAACCGACGATGCTATAATACAGGCCTTGTTAAGTCGAATGAGTTTGATCAGACAAATCGGATTGCACAAGCTTAAAAATGAGATGACAATCTTTCAGTTGCAGCGATGGGAGGAAATATTACAACGAACATCGCTTGCAGCTGAGGCAAGTGGCCTGTCGGCCGAATTCGTTAAATGTCTTTGGGAAGTTATTCATAATGAGTCGATTAGGATTCAGCATGATCTTTTTAATACTTCCGAATCCAGTTGATTTTTTTTATCAAGAAAAATTTCATCAAAAATTAATGTAAGATTTGGATGTTATTTGTCTTTTTCTTTGTTACCTTTGCAAGGAATACGAAACAATTGTAGCTTTTTTATGGTGGAAATAGCTAACTGTTGTCTTCAAGCACTTGTTAATCAAGTGTTTGTGATGCTTTTACTCTCAAAGCCAGACGATTTCTAACAATTGTAAGAATTTTGAAACCCTTTTTAACAATAAACGTTAAGTTCTAAAACCTAACCAATTTTCATCTCATGAAAAACTCAAACATTTTCAAATTTTCAGCTCTGGCCTTTGGTGCTTTGATGCTTAATTCGGCAACTGTGTCTGCACAGGATAATCCTGCGGGCGGAGGATGCTACGGGACAACAGTGTTGTCTTACACTCCGGGAATGACCGCACTTTCAACTGCAATTAATCCGGAGCGCTCAAATCCTAACGAAGCACTAGGTGCTCCTGACGCTCAAACGCCTTCAGTTTATGCTCCTGTTCAGCATTTTGTTTCTCTTGGTTTTGGTGGTAGTATTGAAATCGCTTTTGCTACTCCTATTGCAAATGGTGACGGTGCTGATATCAGAATCTGGGAATCTTCAGCGACTCCTTCAAGCGAGCGTTCTTTTATCGAGGTTTCACAAGATGGTTTAGGATACGTACCTGTTGGTGAGATTACTGCTGACGGAGAAGTTGATTTCGGTGCTGCTTTTCCTGATTACGTTCAGTTTGTTCGTATTACAGACGTAACTCCAAACAATGGTGGTGGACAGGTAACTGACGGTTATGATGTTGATGCCGTTGAATGTTTGCACGGTGCGTATGAGATTCCAATGGGATGTTACCCGAATGAAGTAATTTCATTCAACCAGGGAATGGCTCAGGATCAACTATCTCCGGTAGCTGCGGACCGTTCAAACCCTGACAAAGCTCTTGGGATGCCAGAGGATGATTATTCTGCAAACTTCGTGTCTCTTGGTTTCGGTGGTGATATCACTTTGAAATTTGAAAGCCCGATTAAGAATGGCCCTGGCGATGACGTTCGTGTTATCGAATCAACTTTTGGTGCTTCAATCGATGGTAACTGCGCTCGTTATCCTGAAACAATCCGCGTATTTGCTTCGCAGGATGGTTGTAATTTCATTTATTTAGGAGAAGGTTGTCAGGATACTGACTTCGATCTTGGCGCACTTGGCTGGGCTCAGTACATTAAACTTGTTGACGTGAGTCCACTTGGAGCTAATTATGTTGGAACTCCAGCGTCATCTGCAGATGGTTATGATTTGGATGGAGTTATGTGCCTTAATGGTTACGAAGAAAACCCTGTTCCTGCTGATTTAGTTGCAGGTACAGCTACTGAAGTAGTTGAATTTATGCAGGGAGATCGTAAAGATGGTGCTGATGTAGCAGCCAGCCGTTCAATTCCTGAAAATGCTCTTGGAATGCCACAAGGCGGAGATGTAATCAACTTTGTATCTCTTGGTTTCGGTGGTCACATCATATTGAAGTTTGACTATGTAATTTTTGATAATCCGGGTGCTGATGACCTGTATATTACTGAAACAACATACAATGGTCAAGTTTGCGCAACTTATCCTGAAAAGGCTATGGTAGAAGGTTCGCTTGACGGAATTAACTGGGTAACCCTTGCCGAAGAAATTTGTCTTGATGGTGCAGTTGATATCAATCCTGCCGGTGTTATTCAGTACATTCGTATCAAGGATCGTTCAATGGCTTCTCATTTCTCAGGATCTGCTGACGGTTATGATGTTGATGGTGTTGTTGTTATCAACTCTTGTAACAATCCTGCAGGTGAAGAAGAAGCAAAACTTGCTGACAATACAAACACTCCTGATGAGGTAACTGCAGTATCTGCAAGTCCAAACCCATTCAAATCAGAAGTTCGTATCGAACTTTCAACAGGTGTTAATGATAAAACTGCACAAATCCGCGTATTTAACGTAATGGGGCAGTCAGTTTATGCATCAACAGTTAATGTTGCAAACTCTTCAAGTGTTTTTGAAAC
>JAGQVC010000038.1 GCA_020438185.1 Bacteroidota bacterium | reverse complement strand
CTTTTTAATTTTTACGAATCCACCTGTTTCAATCGGCGATTTATTCCTGAAGGAAGAACTGAATGCTGTTCAATCATGTATTGCTTCAACCTTGAATTCAGGAAATTCATGTGTTTATGAGCACGATTCTGATTCAGGAGAAAAACACCATTATTTCCAGACAACGTTTAGTCCGGTAAGCTATTTAGGTATTCAACATGTTTTATTGATTATCAGGGATATCAGTGCCGAGAGACAAAATCGTGAGATACTTGAGAAATCCCTCGAGCGTTCCAAAGAAATTTGGGAGAGCATTACTGATATGTTCCATTTTGTGAACAGAGAATGGCAGATTGAGTATGCGAATTCAGCCTGGGAGAAACGCTTTGGATTTATAAATAAAGAAGAGTATTTGGGTAAAACAGTTCAGGAATTATTTCCACGATTTGCCGGAAGTGCCTTAGAAAAAGATTATTCAAAAGGATTATTTGAGAAGGAATTTTCCATTCATGAAGCCTATTTTGATAGTGTAGGCTCCTGGTTTTCAATAAGAATATTCCCTTCTCAAAATGGAATTTCTGTTTACAGCCGTGACGTCTCTGATCTTAGGCAACTCGAACTCAAGGAACAGGCTCTTGAAACCAGGTTGAAGGATGTTTGGGAAAAACTAATCGATGGGTATGTGTCATTGGATAAATCAAGCAGAGTGATTTATGCCAATCAGGCTTTCCTCAGCTTGTTTAAACTGAATGAGCGACAGGCTCTGGGTGCGCTGGTGCCTGAAGCATTATCCAAAACGGGTAAAAAGTCAGAGGAGTTTAATTCAGCTGTGCAGTCAGTTCTCAGGAACGGAGCGGTTGAGCGCCGAATCTGCTATTTTGAAGATTATCAGATTTGGGTCAACGCTGCATTCTTCCCAACGGAGTTGGGAATAGATATATACATGCAGGACATTTCGCATGCCGAGCGTTTAAAGAATGCAATGAGTGACTTGTCGTTTATGACATCTCATGAACTCAGACATGAATACGCAAAGCTGCACTCGGTAATAAACCTGATGTCGGTTTCGGGCGAAGACATGGATTATTTGCTGAAGGAAGCGCATAAGTCGCTGATACAGATTAACTCGCTTATCAGCGTGATGAATGATAAGCTGACGTTTAACCGCGACAACACAGGCAAACAGGGCGATAAGGACTACATTGAATTTGATGAGGTTGTGCTGATAGACGATGATCACGTAATTAACTATATCAATGCCCGCGTTCTTAAGTTGATGTTCGATCATGTTAAGGTGAAATCATTTTCGGCAGCCGAAAAGGCATTGGATTATCTGAAGGAGAATGATCAATATGGCAGTAAGCTGATATTTATTGACCTGAATATGCCCGGTTTTGACGGCTGGGATTTTCTTGATTCCTACCGTGATCTGGCTGTACGTTCGAGCGTTTATGTGCTAACATCTTCAATCAATCCGCGCGATATCGAGCGTTCGATGGAGTATCGGGAAGTTGTTAAGTTCCTGACCAAACCACTTTCTGTTGAAATGCTGGAATTTGAAAAAATCCGGCCGCTGGCCGGAAAAGCCTGATAAATCAGTCTGTAAAGCCTGATAAATCAATATTGTGTTGCTGTGATCAGCAACTCCAGATTCTTGTATGGTATATTGTAAGTCTCACCGATGTATTTGTGAGTGATGATACCATTATATATGTATACACCATTTCGTACACCCGCATCAACCCGGAGGTAATTATTTATTCCACCTTTTTCTCCCATTTCAAGCAGCATGGGAGTAAAAATATTGCTTAATGCCAGGCTGGCGGTTTGCGCTACGCGCGATGCAATATTGGGTACACAATAATGCGTAACGCCATATTTTTTAAAAACCGGATTTGTGTGATTGGTTACCTCAGAAGTTTCAAAACAACCTCCCTGATCGATTGATATATCAACGATGACAGAACCGAATTTCATATTGCTCACCATTTCTTCGGTAACTACTATAGGAGTACGGCCTTCTTTAGCCCTGAGAGCGCCAATAACTACGTCAGCGGTTTTTAAGGCTGATTCCAATTGAACAGGCTCTATAATCGAAGTGAATAGCCTCATTCCAAGGTCATTCTGTATCCGCCGAAGGCGATAAAGCGAATTATCGAAAATACGGATTTGGGCGCCCAGGCCTACCGCAGCCCTGGCGGCAAACTCACCTACAGTACCGGCTCCAATAATAACAACTTCGGTTGGTGCCACGCCGCTAATCCCGCCCAGCATCATTCCGATACCATTGTTAGATGCGCTGAGGTATTCGGCTGCAATAAGAATTGAAGTGTTTCCTGCAATTTCACTCATTGAGCGAACTACCGGATAAATACCTGATCGGTCCTTGATATAATCGAATGCAAGACCTGTTATTTTCTTGGAAATGAGATGGTTAAAATAATTTTTTTGCTGTACGGTAAGCTGAAGAGCTGAAATCAATGTTTGTTTCGGCTTCATCATTTCAATTTCCTCGAAAGTAGGAGGGGCCACTTTAAGGACAATATCAGCTTTATAAACCTGCTCGCTACTGTAGGCAATGGTTGCCCCGGCATCACTGTAATCTTTGTCGTGGTAATTGGAACTGGCTCCGGCTCCTGTTTCTACAAGCACTTCGTGGCCGTTGTTAACCAGCAGAGCAACAGCAGCGGGTACGAGTGAGACCCTTTTTTCCTGAAAGGAAGATTCTTTGGGAATTCCTATTTGTAGTGAGCTGGTTCGGCTGCCAACTTCAAGCATTGCTTCCTGCGGCAGCAGGACTGAACCCTGCGAAAATGCAAGGAATGGGTTCCTTTCTTCGGTCATGTTCAGAATTGAAAATCGTCCTAAAGGTAATGCTTAAGAAACGATTTCCATATCAATTGTCCTCAGTTCTCCGTCGGGAATCAGGGTAACCTTCACATAACGTGGAGGCAAAAATTCAGGAGCCAGCTCAGCCCACTCAATGAAACAGAATTCTCCTGACTCAATAAACTCATCTGCACCGATGTTTCGAAGTTCATCCGGATCTTTTATACGGTAAAAGTCGAAGTGGTAAATTTTTCTTCCGCCGGCCAGGCGATATTCATTAATAATAGAGTAGGATGGAGAGCTAACCTGATCGGAGCTTCCAAGTTCCTTGCACAAAGCTTTTATGAATGTAGTTTTTCCGGCACCCATGTCACCGTAGAAAGCGAAAACCTTTTCGGATTGAAATGCCGATAAAAGCAATTCTGCCGCCTCAGGTAAATCGCCTGCTGTGTGACAGGTGAAGGAAATTTTCATTTTTAACGCGGACTTAAGGTTATGAACGGTATAAGCATTTCTTCCAGAGAGATACCACCGTGCTGAAAGGTATTCCGGTAATAATTCACAAAATAGTTGTAGTTATTCGGATAGGCGAAAAACATTTCCTCCTTTGCAAAAACGAAGGTCGTACTCACATGCTGCCTTGGAAGGAAAATATCTCCCGGGTTTTTAACTTCGAAAACATCTTTCTTTTCGTAATTCAGGTTTTTACCCTGTTTGTACCTCAGGTTGGTATTCGTATTCCGGTCTCCGATTATTTTACTTGGCTCGGTTACACGAATGGTACCGTGATCGGTGGTGAGAATAAGTCTGGCTTTTTTCTCCGAAATCTGCCTTATAATATCAATAAGCGGTGAATGTTGCAACCAGGAAACCGTAATCGAACGATACGCTTTTTCATCGTCGGCTAGTTCCCGGATCACTTCCATTTCGGTGCGCGCATGCGAAAGCATATCTACAAAGTTGTATACTATCGCATTGAATTTATTACTCATCAGGTTTGGGATGTTCTCTACAAGTTTCTTCCCGGCCTGGTGGTTGGTCACTTTTGTGTACGATGTTTTATAGTCTTTCCCCAATCTTTTCAGCTGCTCGGTCATAAAGAATTCCTCGTGCATATTCTTTCCACCTTCGTCTTCGTCGTTGAGCCAGTGCTTGGGATATCGCTTTTCTATTTCCGAAGGAAGCAGTCCTGCAAAAAATGAATTTCTGGCGTACTGGGTTGCGGTTGGCAAAATGGAACAAAAAAGGTCCTCTGTTTCAGTCTTAAAATATTCAGCAATAATGGGTTGCATCACTTTCCACTGATCGTAGCGCATGTTATCTATCAGAATAAGGAATGTGCTTGGGTATTTATCCGCTTCAGGAACAACTTTCTCCTTAAAGATAGTATGGGAGAATAAGGGAGTTTCTTCTGCAGAACCATGCAACCAGTCCCGGTAATTATTCATTACATATTTCGAAAACAGGTTGTTGGCCTCAGTTTTCTGCATTCGTAGGATTTCCTCCATACCTTCTTCGCGACTCTTGGTCAGCTCCAGTTCCCAGTAAACAAGCTTCTGGTAAACCTCTTTCCATTCTTCGAAACTTAGCCGGTCGCTCAAACTCATTCCAATATTTCTGAATTCTTGTTGGTAGGCGCTCGAAGTTTTTTCACGTATGAGGCGTTTGTTTTCCAGATTCTTTTTTAACGAAAGTAAAATCTGATTGGGATTTACCGGTTTAATGAGGTAGTCTGATATCTGTGAGCCGATTGCGTCTTCCATGATATGCTCTTCCTCGCTTTTAGTAATCATAACAACCGGAATGCTTTGTTTGATTTGCTTGATTTGAATCAGGGTTTCGAGTCCAGAAATTCCGGGCATATTTTCGTCCAGAAAAACAATATCAAAATCTTGTTCACGCACCAGATCCAGAGCGTCGTCTCCGCTATTGGCGGTTTGTACCTCATAACCCTTCTCTTTCAGGAAAAGAATATGTGGTTTTAATAGTTCTATTTCGTCGTCGGCCCAAAGGATGTTGATTCTGTCCATTATCTTTGCATTCGTTTTTTAAGGAGTTCAAAAGTATCTGTTCAAACCGCACAAACCTGTAAATATTGTCGTTTAACCTTACGCATAATAAAAAAAAGATTGTTAATGATCCGGTTTACGGATTCATCAGCATTGGCGATGAGTTGCTGTTTGATTTAATTGAGCATCCCTGGTTTCAGCGCCTGCGGCGGATAAGACAGCTTGGTTTAACGGATTATGTATACCCCGGCGCGCATCATACACGATTTCATCATGCGCTTGGCGCATTGCACCTGATGAATCTAGCTATTGAATCGCTGCGCTCAAAAGGTCACGATATTTCGGAGGCAGAAAGTCTGGGTGCCCGAATCGCCATTTTGCTACATGACATCGGTCACGGACCATTCAGCCATGCTCTGGAACATTCAATTATTGATGGGATTCATCACGAAAGGTTGTCGTTGCTATTTATGCAGCAGCTTAACCGGCATTTTGGAGGTCGACTGGATATGGCGATAGCCATTTTCACCGATAGTCACCCAAAGCGATTCCTGCATCAGCTTGTTTCGAGTCAGCTTGATGTGGACCGCCTGGATTACCTGAACCGGGATTCGTTTTACACCGGTGTAACTGAGGGAACTGTAGGGTCGGACCGGATTATTAAAATGCTAGAAGTTGTTGATGATCAGCTGGTTGTGGAAGAGAAGGGTATATATAGCATTGAAAAATTCCTGCTTGCGCGCCGCTTAATGTACTGGCAGGTTTATTTGCATAAAACTGTATTGTCTGCCGAAAATTTATTGGTACACGTTCTTCGCCGGGCCAAAAATCTGGTTGGTAAAGGTGTAGTTGTCAATGCAACAGAATCGCTTGCTTTCTTCCTCCGGCAAAGCCGGGATGGCATTTCGAAATTAAGCGGAGAGGAGCTTGCACAGCGTTTCGCCCGCTTGGATGATTATGATATATTTGCATCCGCCAAAGACTGGATGAATCATTCCGACCCGATTTTGTCTGAATTAAGCAGCAGACTGATTGACCGGAGGCTTTTCAAAATCAGACTTGATAACCGCCCTATACCTGCCGAAGTTCTTGATGGTCTGAAGCAAAGCTGGGTTAATCAGGGTTATTCTGAGGAGGAAACTGATTATTTCGTTTTTGGGGGACAGATTACGAACAGCGCATACAATACAGGCGAAGAGAAAATTAATATACTGATGAAGAACGGTGAAGTGATGGATATTCGGGAAGCATCTGACCAGATGCGTCTTTCTGTCCTTTCCGAATCGGTGAGAAAATATTTTTATTGTTATCCCAAAGAATTGGAATCCCTCAAATAAAATACATGGAATTTACGGCACAACAAATTGCTGATCTGTTGCAGGGGCAGGTAGAAGGCGACCCTCAGGTGAAGGTGAACCGCTTATCGAAAATTGAAGAAGGAGAACCCGGATCACTTACATTTCTGGCCAATCCCAAGTACGAGGAATTCATTTACACTACCGGTGCTTCACTGGTAATTGTCGGCGATCAGTTTATTCCCGAAAAATCAATCAGTACCAGCCTTGTTCGGGTTAAGGACCCTTACAAAAGCTTCGCGGTATTGCTGGAGACCTACAATAAAATTTCGATGGCACGCGAAGGCCGCGAGGAGCCTGTTCATGTGGCTGCTTCTGCCAAAATCGGAGAAAATACTTACATGGGGGCTTTCGTCTACATCGGCGAAAATTCAGTAATTGGCAACCGTGTAAAATTATATCCCGGGGTATATATTGGCGATCAGGTTGAAATTGGTGATGATACGGTTTTGTTTCCCGGAGTTAAAGTTTATTCGCAGTGCAAAATTGGCAAGGATTGCCGTATTCACGCAGGCGTTGTAATAGGTGGCGATGGTTTTGGCTTCGCTCCTCAGGATGATTCCAACTACATGAAGGTTGCACAAATCGGAAACGTAATCGTTGAGGATCATGTCGAAATTGGTTCAAACACCACAATCGACCGGGCAACTCTTGGCTCAACCATAATCCGGAAAGGTGTTAAGCTGGATAATCTGATTCAGGTTGCCCACAATGTTGAAATTGGTGAACATACAGTTATTGCTGCTCAAACAGGTATCGCCGGCTCCACCAAAATTGGTCGTTTCTGTATGATTGGAGGTCAGGTTGGTATCGTTGGACATCTTGTAATTGCTGATAAAGTCAAAATTGCTGCTCAATCCGGAATCGGCACCTCAATAACCCGGGAAGGCGAAATTGTTCAGGGCTCTCCTGCATTTTTCATTGGAGATTATAAAAAATCCTATGTTGGATTCCGCAAACTTCCTGAGCTGAGCGCAAAAATTGAAGAACTTGAAAAGCAGCTTCGAGAGCTGAAAGAAAATAATCATGGCTGAAAACCAAAGAACCATTGCACAATCCCGCTCCCTAAGCGGAGTTGGTTTACATACTGGAATTCAGGTAGAAATCACCTTTTTGCCTGCTGAACCAAATTCGGGTATCCGATTCAGAAGGAAAGATGTCGAAGGAATGCCTGAAATTCCTGCCGATGTTGATTTTGTTTCTGAAACGGCGCGAGGAACCACCCTTGAACGCAACGGTGTTCAGGTTGCAACTGTAGAGCATGCGCTTGCGGCTGCCGCCGGATTGAGAATCGACAATCTTCTTATCGAACTCGATGGGCCGGAAGTACCTATTCTTGACGGAAGTTCACGATTGTTTATAGATGCCCTGCTTGATGCTGGAATTGAAGAACAGGAAGCCGAGCGTGAATACTATGAGTTAAAAACCAACGTGTTTTTTAAGGATCCGGCCAGGGATGTTGAAATTATTGGAGTTCCGGGCGATGATTACCGGGTTCGGGTTATGATAGATTTTAATAGTCCTGTCCTGGGTTTTCAACATGCTCACTTAAATAATCTGGATGAATTTCCGGCAGAAATTGCGGGTTGCAGGACCTTCGTTTTTCTTCACGAACTCAAAATGTTGCTCGACAACAACCTCATTAAAGGGGGCGATTTGAGCAATGCGATTGTTTATGTTGATCGCGCGCTTTCGAATGAAGACCAGGCGGCACTTTCGAAGGTTTTCAATAAAACAGACCTGAGTGTTACCAAAGAAGGTACATTAAATAATCTGGAGATTCGCTATCAGAATGAGGCTGCACGCCATAAATTGCTGGATGTAATAGGCGATCTTTCTCTGGTGGGCAAGCCAATTAAGGGAACAATCATCGCAACAAGGCCCGGCCATGCTGCAAATGTTGAGTTTGCCAAGAAAATCAAGCAGCTCATGAAGGCAGATAAGAAAAATCAGGGACCTGAAGTGGACCTGAATCAGCCGCCTCTATACAACATCAATGATATAAGCCGCATTCTGCCTCACCGCCAGCCATTCCTGCTAATCGATAAAATCATGGAAATGAGCGATTCGCATGTGGTAGGGGTGAAGAATGTGACCATGAACGAAGAGTTTTTTAAAGGTCACTTTCCCGGAAATCCGGTTATGCCGGGTGTTCTCATTATTGAAGCTATGGCTCAGTGCGGCGGTATTCTGGTGTTGAATACTGTTCCCGACCCGGAGAATTATCTCACCTACTTCATGAAAATTGACAATGTGAAATTCAAGCAAAAGGTGATTCCGGGCGATACGCTTGTATTTAAACTGGAGCTTGTTTCTCCTATCAGAAGGGGAATTTGTCACATGCGCGGAACCGCATACGTCAATAATAAACCGGTGACCGAAGCCGAGATGATGGCTCAAATTGTCAAGGAAAAGGGACTGAGCAATTGATGCAAATTCCTACATTAGCAGGCTTCAAATCCGAATGAATTATCCTTTCGTAAGTATTCATCCCGATGCGCGCATCGGTAAAAATGTAAAAATAGACCCATTTGTCACCATTCACGGCGATGTAGAAATTGGTGATGAAACATGGATTGGTTCCAATGTCACTATCATGGATGGTGCAAGAATCGGAAGCCACTGCAGGGTTTTTCCGGGCGCTGTTATTTCTGCGATTCCGCAGGATCTTAAATTCTCGGGCGAAAAAACAACCGTCGAAATTGGTGACCACGTGACCATCCGAGAATGTGTTACCCTCAACAGAGGAACAGTGGACCGGATGACAACCAAAATCGGTAGCCATTCCCTAATAATGGCATATTCTCATGTGGCGCACGATTGTCTGGTTGGTGAGCACTGCATTCTTGCAAATGCAGTAAATATGGCTGGCCACGTGGTTGTTGATGATTATGCAATCATTGGTGGTATGACAGCCGTACATCAATTTACACATATCGGCTCTCATGTTATGATTTCGGGTGGCAGCCTTGTGCGTAAGGATATTCCGCCATTTGTTAAAGCCGGAAGGGAGCCTCTTGCCTACGTTGGAGTTAATTCCATCGGATTGAGGAGGAGAGGATTTAGCAATGAAAGAATCAATCAGATTCAGGAAGTTTACCGCGTGCTGTATTTGAGTGGCCTCAATACAACGAAAGCACTTCAAAAGATTGAAGCCGAGTTGCCTGCTACACCCGAGCGGGACGAAATCATGATGTTTGTTCAGAATGCACGCCGCGGAATTATGCGCGGTTACGGATCTGAAGAATAACTTGATTCATATTAATGTATGTATCACTAAATCAGATTAGTAAAAGGTATAGC
>JAGQVC010000397.1 GCA_020438185.1 Bacteroidota bacterium | reverse complement strand
TAAACTGTTGATGGTTCGGCTACGGTAATTTGTGGCGTATTGTTTTTGGGAGTGCTTGGACCAAAAACGGCAATTGAACTGGGCCAGTATAATTTATTGAATAGTCCGTCTTTTGCGGCATCCAAAAGGTGAAACAGGCCATTCATGTTCAGGTCCCAGGCCTTCATAGGATGTTTTTCTCCGGTTGCAGAGAGCATCGCAGCCAACAAGTAAACTTCGGTGGGTTTGTGTTTTCTAAGAACATCCTCAACGGCTTGTCTGTCAAGCACATTCAAGGTTTCAAACGGGCCGTTTTTTTCGCCTTGCGGCGGATGAATATCGGAGGCAATTACTTTGTTTTCTCCATGAAGAAGCCTCAACTGTTCAACCAGTTCTGTTCCAATCTGGCCCGAAGAGCCGATTACCAGTACGCTACCTGTGTCTGACTGCATGTGTCATTTTTTTGGGAAAGGCAAAGTTATAAAACCAAGCATGTCAAAGCGAATGAACTGAATTCTGTGATAGCCTAAAATATGTCCTGAGAAATTCACAGCTGATTTAAAACAAGTTATGAGACAATAAAGATTCCCGAACCCGGTACACTACGTAAGTCAAGGATTGATGCAATCTTAACTTTTTATTGTTCACAAATGACAAACATGTGAATTACTGCACCTAAATGCTAAAAGTAGTTTTAACAGACCAAAATTTAACCAAAATCAAAGCTACACAATGTCAAAACAACGACTCTACCACCTGCTGTTTTGCAGCTATCTGACATTTGTTTCATTGGGCGTATTTGCGCAGGATGCTACAGAAGTAAACATTTCAGGATCAACAGCAGCATACAGTATTCCGAATAACACAGCTACAGTGGTAGCTCCCGAATTGGTGATTGATGCGAACGGGAATATTGATGGTTTTACAGTAACTATCACCGGGAGTTACACGACCGGAGATGTGCTTTCGTACACCGGATCGCTTCCATCGGGGGTTACAACAAGCGGTTTTAGCACGGCAACACGTGCAATTCAGTTTTCAGGCAGTGCATCTCCAACGGTTTGGCAGGAGTTTTTGCGACGAATAACACTTAGTACCACTTCGGCAGTTTGTTTTCCGGAGCAAAGACAGATTTCATTCAATTTCGGTCCTTTCTATTACAACCCGCTGAATGAACACTTTTATATTTTGTACAATACAACATCCAGCTGGACCTCAGCCAGGAGTTCCGCCGAAGCCTCGTCCTATTATGGTTATCAGGGGTATCTGGCCACATTTACTTCGGCAGCCGAGAACACCTTTGTTTCGAACTTTATAAATGCCAACAGCTGGATTGGATGCTCTGATAACTGGAATGTAATCAACGGAGTTGTGGGGTACCAGTTGTACGTAAATCAGAACGATGCCGAAGGCAATTTTTACTGGGTAACGGGGCCTGAATCGGGTATTCACATGCGCACGGGTAATGCCAGCTTAACAACTCCTGCTACCGCAGGAAGTCCGATTGCGGGAGTTTACCAAAACTGGAATAACAACGAACCCAACGATTATAACAACGCCAATACTAACGGACAGGAGGATTACGGGCATGCTTATGCAACCGGATTGTGGAATGACTTCGCAAATACACAAAATATTCGTTCAATCAGGGAATACGGCGGTATGCCAAATGACCAGGTTAACTCGACTGTAGTTTTCACCAAAACAGTTGGGATTAACGGAGCGCCAACATCATCTATTACCGGCGGTAATATTTCGGTTTGTCCGGGCGGCTCGGCTTCGCTAAGTTTACCTGACTTTACCGGAACGGTTGTTCGCTGGGAGTATTCGGCTGATAATTTCCTGACAGCCGGAACGACTATCAGTAATACGTCAACTACTCTTAATCT
>JAGQVC010000396.1 GCA_020438185.1 Bacteroidota bacterium | reverse complement strand
CAATAGTTCAAAAAGTTGAGAATGCTATAAAAAGCGCGGTTCTTCAGCAAAGCAACCTGTTCGAATCGCTCAAATTCAGGTACTTTGGTCCGGTTGACGGTCATGATGTAAACCGTTTGGTTCAGGTGATGAACGACCTGAAGGACATTCCCGGACCGAAAATTCTGCATGTTCTTACTGTTAAAGGCAAGGGCTATAAACTGGCCGAGGAAGATCAAACGAAATGGCATGCTCCGGGATTGTTCAACAAGGACACCGGCGAAATCATAAGCTCTCCCGCAAAAGGACCGAAACCACCTCGTTATCAGGATGTATTCGGCCACACCATTGTTGAGCTGGCTAAGAAAGACGAACGCATTGTTGGTGTTACGCCTGCAATGCCTTCGGGCTGTTCGCTCAACATTATGATGAAGGAGATACCGGATCGCGCCTTTGACGTTGGAATCTGCGAGCAACACGCTGTAACTTTTTCGGCAGGTATGGCCACTCAGGGCTTAATCCCGTTCTGTAATATTTACAGCTCTTTTATGCAAAGGGCTTATGATCAGGTTATTCACGATGTTGCAATTCAGAACCTTCAGGTTATCTTTTGCCTCGACCGGGGCGGACTTGTAGGAGCCGATGGACCTACACACCACGGAGCCTACGACATTGCTTACATGCGATGCATACCAAATATGATTGTTGCGGCACCAATGAATGAGGAAGAATTGCGTAACCTGATGTTTACCGCTGTTAATACACAGGCGCCTTTCAGCATTCGTTATCCGCGGGGGAACGGTGTTATGCCCGACTGGCAGCGCGAGATGATGATGATTGAAATAGGCAAGGGACGTATGCTTCGCGAAGGCGAAGAGCTTGCTATTTTAAGCCTGGGTCACATGGGCAATTTAGCCGAAACGGCAGCTCAGAAACTGGAATCAGAAGGCTGTCATGTTGGATTGTATGATATGCGATTTGTAAAACCGTTGGATGAAACTCTGCTGCATGACATTTTCTCAAAATACAGCAAGGTAATTACTGTTGAGGACGGTTGTATTCAGGGTGGATTTGGCTCAGCTGTGCTGGAATTTATGGCAGATAACGGTTACTCCGCACAGGTAAAACGCCTCGGTATTCCCGACCGGATTGTTGAGCATGGCAGTCAGCAGGAATTATGGGCTGAATGTGCTTACGACGAACAGGCCATTTACGAAACCGCCCTGCAAATGCTGGGAGTTGGAGTTGAGGTAGGGTAGCCTTTCCACAATCACATCTTTGTAAATAATAATCGAGGGTTTAATTCCGTTTGGAATCCCTTTTTTATTTGTTCCCTGATTTATGAGGAAGCAAGGAAGAGTTTTTACCCTGATTTTATTTATTGGATTTTGTTTTCTGAGCGGTCAGGCTCAAGTGGTAAACATCGAGAGTCGGCGCGTAGATGCTAAAAAGCCAGGTTGGCAAGGCTACGGCGAATTGTGGTTCTCGTACCTTCAAAATCAGAATCGTGCAATTAGTATAGGTACACGTGTGAGCCTTGTTTACCTGAAAGAACGCCATAAATACTTGTTAATTAGTGACGCTGCCTTTAATCAGACCAATAACACCAACCTGGAGAGTTCAGGTTTTCAGCACGTGAGATACAATTATGTGCTAGGCCCGCGCTGGGTTTGGGAAGGTTTCGGACAGGTTTATTTTAGCCGCCAGATGCGCTTGTATCCGCGATATACTTTTGGAAGCGGCCCGCGTTTCAAGGTTTACAAAGGCGATTCAATGCAGGTGTATCTGGGTGGCTCCCTGATGTTCGAACATGAAGCGCTGCAAAATCCGAGAGAATCATATTCTTCAGAAAGATTGTCCTTTTATTTAAGCTGGGTTTTATCCAAACATAAATTCATT
>JAGQVC010000395.1 GCA_020438185.1 Bacteroidota bacterium | reverse complement strand
AGCGAATTGCCCGATAAAAAGATGAACCGTTCAATTTTATATGGTTTTTTACTGCGTTTTATATATCCGGTTTTGGTTGTTTATATGTTTTTTGCTTCACGAAGAAAAGTGATGTGGAAAGGAAGACCTGTTTAATATAAAAGATATAATTATTTAAATAAACAAATCAACTAATGTTTAATTGCAATATTATGTGCTCAATAGAATTAACTGGTTATTAATTAAATAGCTTTTTTACCTTTACCTGATGAATCACATGGAAAAAATTCTGAATTATATCGGTGGTGAGTTTTTCCCGCCTGCGGCGGATAAATGGATAGAAAATGTGAATCCTTCACTCGGAAAAGTATATGGTTTAATTCCGGAAAGCTCAAAATCGGACGTCGATAAGGCAGTTGATGCGGCATATTTAGCCTTTCCGACCTGGTCAGAAACTCCTGCTTCAGAGCGTGCCCGCTTAATGAACAAAATCGCTGATTTAATGGAAAGGGATCTTCAGATTCTAGCCGAAATGGAAAGTACAGATTCTGGAAAACCGCTGCATGTTTCACTCACTGTTGATATACCGCGTGCGATTTCTAATATCAGGTTTTTTGCCGGTGCAATTCAACATTTTGCATCCGAATCGCACGCCATGGAAGGTGTTGCTGTCAATTACACACTTCGCCAACCTGTCGGAATTGCAGCGTGTATTTCTCCCTGGAATTTGCCTTTGTATTTGTTTACATGGAAAATAGCACCGGCATTTGCGACCGGAAATACAGTTGTGGCAAAACCTTCAGAGCTAACACCGGCAACAGCATATCATTTTGCCCGCTTATGTGCAGAGGCCGGACTTCCACCCGGAGTGCTCAATATTATTCATGGTACCGGAGGCTCTGCCGGTTCTGCAATGGTAGAACACCCGCTGGTTAAATTAATTTCATTTACGGGCGGCACCAGAACCGGAGAAATAATTGCTGCTTCAGCGGCTCCTAAGTTTAAAAAGCTATCACTTGAATTAGGGGGTAAAAATGCCACATTAATATTTGAAGATTGTGATTTTGAAGAAACTGTTTCCGAAGCTGCCCGCGCTGCATTTTCCAATCAGGGGCAAATTTGTCTTTGTGGTTCCAGAATATTGATTCAGCGAAGCATTTACAATCGCTTCCGTGACGCATTCGTTGAAAAGGTAAGGAAGTTAAAAACAGGAAATCCATTCGAACGCAGTTCAAACCTTGGTGCGGTTGTTTCGGAGGGGCACATGAATAAAGTACTCTCATACATTGATTTGGCCCGTGAAGAAGGCGGGGCTGTTTTAACAGGAGGTAATCGTGTTTTTCCAGATGGTTGTGAAGGCGGCTATTTCATCGAACCTACTGTTATCGAAGGTCTGGATGCAAGCTGCCGGGTTAACCGGGAGGAGATTTTCGGGCCTGTTGTGACTCTTATTCCTTTTGATACCGAAGACGATGCAGTTGAAATAGCAAATGGAACCGATTATGGTCTTGCATTTTCTGTTTGGACTACAAATGTTAAACGAGCACATAAGTTGGCGGCTCGATTAAAAACTGGTATTGTTTGGATTAATTGCTGGATGTTACGTGATTTACGTACGCCATTCGGTGGAGTAAAAAACTCAGGTGTAGGCCGTGAAGGCGGTTGGGAAGCACTTCGGTTTTTTACCGAAGCAAAAAATGTTTGCATTAAATATTAATTGAAATTATTTTATTTTAGGTTTAATGTTTAATTATATCATTTAGATTAAAATCACTTTATTAATTATCCTGCATAAGCAGGTGTATGTTTTTTTGCTAAAATTATAATTTATTATTTATGAGAATAAATGATTTCGAAGATATTATTGCATGGAAAAAGTCTAAAATACTGGCTATCGAATTATAAAGACTATTTGATAATCACAAGGGTTTTG
>JAGQVC010000394.1 GCA_020438185.1 Bacteroidota bacterium | reverse complement strand
CAATTATTTTTAAAGTCCCCAAGTAATTTTGGAAATTCAGGAATAACCGATAAGAACTGGCCTTCATATGAAGTTGCCTCGGTTTGTGCAGTTTTGTAAAGACTTAAAACAGCGATTAAAATAAAAACGAAATAAACCGCCGGGTTTTTAAAATCCTTCCTTTGGGCTATGTAATAGCCCAGAGAAAAAATGATAAAGAAAAACCCTACCGGATGGGCATGCATGCTTAAAACCGCAAAAAGAGCACCCCACAACAATTGAATCAGGTATTGGGGACTGCGTTCGAAAACCGCTACCGGAGATAATATCCAGGAATAAAAAAGGAGCCCCCAGGCAATTGACTGATGGGTTTCGGTAGCACAATGAAAAAAGCTGTAATTAACTGTGCCGGTTAGTGCGAAAACCAGCAGCGCCGGAGCCCATCGGTTTTTGTAAACGGTATAGGAAACAAGGGCTGCGGCTCCAAAAAACAAAGGAAATGAAATAGAATAAATAAATGCCACAGCTTTCAGGCTTATTTTCCATTTTAAAGCCAGAATAACAGGAATTTGTGTCAGAATTTGAGGATAACGCCCGGCTTCAATATTGAAACTCCCGCTTTGAATCATTTTAAAAAGCATGTGTGCCGAATCGGCATAGCACACCCTCTCAATAAAATAAACACCGCAATAAATAAAGTAAACTCCAAGTGCTAAAAACCCCAGTAGCTGGTAAGGAGATTTATCTTGCAATTTGTTTCCCTCTTGCGTCATACATGAATTGGACTCAGGCAATGATACAGGTTTTCATAGTAATTCCCTGCTTACCTGAGCATGAAATCAAATCAATTCACGGCAACTTTCTGCATCAGCTCTGCTGAAAAAGCAAGCAAATCTGCTTCGGTAAAACTTTTCGACATCAATTGAACGCCAAAAGGCAGCCCGTTACTATGTGTTCCCATTGGCAACGAAATCGCCGGCACACCGCATAAGTTAGCTTGTACCGTGTAAATATCCTCGAGGTACATTTTTATTGGATCATTCGATTTCTCTCCAATGGGGAATGAAGTTCCCGGGGTTGAAGGCATCAGAATAAAGTCATGATTTTCGAGAATCTCACCTGTTTTGTCGCTGAGCAGGCGGCGCACTTTCTGCGCTTTTGAATAATAGGCATCATAATACCCCGAACTGAGCACAAATGTACCAAGCATAATCCGGCGCTGCACTTCTTTTCCAAAGCCCTCGCTTCTCGAAAGTTTGTATGTGCTCTCCAGGTCAGTTGCATTCGGACTTCTGTAGCCGAAGTGAATACCATCGTAGCGCGATAAATTCGAAGATGCCTCAGCCGTAGTTAAAATGTAATATGCCGGAATTACATAATCCAGATAAGGGAAAGTCAACTCGTTCAATTCATGCCCATCCTCCCGAAGTTCTTCAATCAAAGCCTTCATTTTAGCTTTAATTTCCGAGTCAAGTCCTTCGTTATCAATGTATTCTTTAAAATATGCAATTTTCTTTCTACGCCTTTCAGGCGGATGAAGCAGCTTTGAATAATCCGGAACAGCCTGTCGCGAAAGGGTTGCATCAAATTGATCTGTACCTGCTATCACTTCAAGAATAACAGCAGCATCTTCCACATTATTGGTCAGTGGCCCAATCTGGTCAAACGACGAAGCATAAGCAATGCATCCCCATCTTGAAACTCTTCCGTAAGTTGGTTTTAATCCTACAACACCGCAAAATGAAGCAGGTTGTCTGATTGATCCTCCGGTATCTGTTCCGAGCGTAGCGAGACATAAACCAGCAGCAACAGCCGCAGCCGAGCCGCCTGAAGAACCGCCGGGTACATAGTTCTGATTTAGCGGATGCCTTACCGGCCCAAAAGCCGAATTTTCATTCGAGCTGCCCATCGCAAACTCATCGCAGTTAAGGCGACCAATAATTACAGCATCTTC
>JAGQVC010000393.1 GCA_020438185.1 Bacteroidota bacterium | reverse complement strand
GTTGATGCCTGAAGTTGGCGCATTCACACCGTTGAGTGTCCAGCCGGTTATTTGAAAACCAGTGAGCTTGCTATCATCAGGTAAAATTGGAACCAGAGGCTCCAGGTCTCCGTTATTTGTGTTAATTGGGTACAAAGGAACCAAATCATCATCATCTCCGCTGGTTGAGCGGAAACCGGCTAATTGCAGGGCCACAGAATGTCCCTTTATTACAGTTGCTGTCGCCGGGTTTAGGCGTAAATCAATAAATCTGCCCATACCCCAGTCACTGAAGTGGGTAGTGGTCACATTAATTCTGTTCTGGCCCGGATCCGGATCAAGTCTGCGGCAGCCAAGCCAGCTGCCGTCAGACTTCTGAGTTACAATCCACAACAGCTCTTCTGGAAAACTATTTATGTCTTCGTCCAGATAATTAAATGATAGGGTAACCGGGACACTGAAGGTGGTTCCTTCCGGTCCAAGCCTATAGGCATTTGCAATGCCCAAAGGAGCGGTATTAGTAATAGGTTGAATACTTATTTCAGTATCCGAATTCAATGCTCCCGCCGGTATAGTTACAGTTATCCCGCCATCGAATGAAGTAATGCTGCCTCCGGCAGAACCAATGGTTGCTGAATTAGGGTTACCGGATGGTAGTCCCTCAGCAGTAATGATGAGGCCGGTGTTTTCGGTTGGAGGCTTTGGTATTTCAGGGTCAGGAATATCTGCCTTTTTGCAGGAATTAAGCAACAATAGCATTACAGCAAAAAGGATAGTAGCAGTATGAGATCTTACTGGTTTCATCATTATAAGTATTAACCCCAATTAATTCTTCAAATTAACTTCACTGCTTAAAAGGTTGCAATCGCATAAAAGTAAGTTTCGCTTCATCTGCTGCGCAGCGATGTTTTTATTTTCATTAATTGCATGAATAAAAAAATACAGGATGAAAGCGATTGCTTCAAATTATTTCCGATTGCTTGCTTGCTTGGTCATCCTGTTGTTCGCTCAAAGTGGTAGAGCTCAACTTCCATCATATTATCATTTTCGGAATTTTAACCTGAAGAGTAATTTTCCTGCCAGACAAGTGAATTGCGTAGCAGAGGATTCGATTGGATTAATCTGGATAGGAACACATTCAGGTCTGTTTCGTTTTGATGGCAATTCTTTTCACGCATACAAGCACGATCCGGAGACTGCCGGAAGCCTTGGTTCTGATTACGTATCGGCATTGCATTGCGATAGCAGGGGTTTTCTGTGGATAGGAACTTCAAATTCCCTTTCGGTTTATATACCTCTGGATGACAGTTTTTTTCACCTGAATCTAAAGTCAATTTGTCCTGAAGCAAATTCCTCAAATTGGGTGACAAAGATTACTTCCGATACACGTAATCATATTTGGGTGAGTTTCCAATCCGGCATTCTTTTAAGGATAATTCCCGAAAGAATTAAGTTTAATACTAGTTCATATGAAACTTATTTAATAGAAGGCGGTATTCGGGATTTTGCATTTGTTAACGACTCAGCTATCGCAATTATAGGCAGTACTAATCTAAATTTATTTGATATTTCAAGCAAAAAATTAAGATCAATTAAAATAATCAATAAGGAAATTAATAAAGGTCCTTTTTTATTATTAAAGGTACTGCCAGATCCGGAAGAGGATTCAATCTTTTGGATTGGAACATGGGGTAAAGGACTTATTAAAGTCGATTTGAATGAGGGCTCAACAGATCAAATAAATTATGAAAGTGGATTACCGGCAAATATTTCCAATATTGTTTTTGATTTAATTCCTGCCGAGGGCAAGGATTTACTTATTGCGGGTAGGGTTCTTTACAGATTTAATAAAGCCGAACGGGTATTTCATGCAATCCACCGGGACGATGAGATTTCAGATCGAAAAACATCTGCGGAGATCCGCTGTGTTTTCCGGGATAGCGGTAAAAGGATTTG
>JAGQVC010000392.1 GCA_020438185.1 Bacteroidota bacterium | reverse complement strand
CCTGAAACAAACCAACGGACAGCCCTTTTTCAGCGATATTACCTCGGAAGTAAGCACACTGGAGGAAAATCAGGACCCGAGCCTGGAGCGCCTGATGAAGAAAAGCGGTTTGGTAAACGATGTATTCAGGGAGCTGTTTAACGTAAACGCCAACTCGGGTGTTGAAGACCGCGTTAACCCGTTGCTGATTGATTCACTGCTGCGGCAGGAGCTGTCGGCCGCAGGCATAAGTGCCGATTTTGAATTCGGTTTGTACGATTTCGTGAGTAACAAACTGTTTATGGATCACCCATCGGATCACGCCCGCGAAATGATGCGTTCGAAGTTCAGGGTGAGGCTATTCCCGCACGACATCTTGTATCATCCCGATTACCTGATGCTTTATTTCCCATCGCAGGAGCGCTATGTGTTTAATAATCTGTGGCTTATGTTCGGCTCTTCTGCCTTCTTTATTCTCATACTCATCGGCGCCTTTTATTACACCATTCACACAATCATTCGTCAAAAGAAGCTTTCGGATATCAAGAACGACTTCATTAACAACATGACGCACGAGCTAAAGACGCCAATTTCAACGATTTCGCTTGCCTGTGAGGCACTTAACGACCCCGACCTGAATAAATCGGCCACCACGGCAAGCAATTATACCCGAATGATCAGCGAGGAAAACAAACGCCTGAGTGTGCTGGTCGAAAATGTGTTGCGCAGCGCCATGCTCGATCAGAGCGATTTCAGGTTGCGCACCGACCGTGTTGATATGCACGAACTTGTAAATGGTGTTGTAAAAAGTTTCCAGGTGCATTTCGATCGTCGCAAGGTGGCCCTCAAACTGGAACTCGGAGCTTCAAAATTTGTCCTTACCGGCGACCAGGTTCATCTTACAAATGCGGTGTTCAATTTGGTTGACAATGCGCTTAAGTACACACCCGATGCACCGGAAATCCAGATTAAATCTTTCAATCAGGCCGGTTATTTTTGTTTGTCGGTTACTGACAACGGAATTGGAATTTCGCGCGATCAGCACAAGAAGATTTTCGAGAAATTATACCGGGTTCCAACGGGTAACATTCACAATGTGAAAGGTTTTGGTTTGGGTTTGAGTTACGTAAAATCGATAATTGAAAAACACCAGGGGCAGATTAAAATTGAAAGCGAGCCGGGTGTGGGCAGTACATTTACTGTATTTATTCCGCTTGAATTAACACTAAATGACCACGAACTTCGTTCGGATTCATAAATTATCAGAACTGCAATTATGGAATTCATGAAAATATTGCTTGCAGAGGACGACCCAAATCTGGGTTCGATAATCCGCGAGTACCTTGATGCCAAAGGGTTTCACACTCATTTATGCGCCAATGGCGAAGATGCTTTAAAGCACTTTACGCGCGAAAAATGGAACATCTGCATTTTTGATGTCATGATGCCGCAAATGGATGGTTTCGAGTTTTGTGAAAAAATTAAAAAGAATCCCAAAACGTCCCATATCCCATTCATCATGGTAACCGCAAGAACCGATAGTGACAGTAGATTGAAGGGGTATAAACTAGGAATTGATGCTTATATAGAAAAACCCTTCCGTGAGGCCGAACTGGTCCAAATCATTGAAAACCTTCTTGCCAAGCGGGAGGAACAATTTGCTTTTTACTCACAAATACTCGAAATGAAAAAAGGGGATACGGCTTCAGCAAAAAAAAGCAATCCACTGGACATCAATTTCATTAAAAAAATCCAAGAATTTTCACTTGGCAAACAACAGGATCAAAACATGGAATCCCTAGCCAAAGAGTTGTTGATGAGCCGTACCCAGCTCCACAGAAAAATCAAGCAACTCACCAATATGTCCATTACTCAATACATTAATCATATTAAACTGGAAAAGGCCAAAAGTTTGTTGCTTACCTCTACACTTACAGTTTCTGAAATTGCCTATGAAGTAGGGTATGAAGATC
>JAGQVC010000391.1 GCA_020438185.1 Bacteroidota bacterium | reverse complement strand
CGGAAAGGAGAACCAGTGCATTTACTCTGTTTCACGCGGGGGCCTCAACATGCGTTTGATGGATCTGGCTGAGACAGAAGGTGCCCGAATTCATTTTGAGCATCCCTGCACCGGCGTTAATCTGGATGGCGCAACTGCTACTTTCGAGCACCTGGGCCGTGTGGTTCAAACTTCAGCCGATTTGATTGTTGGAACAGACGGGGCGTTTTCGGAAGTGCGCAACGAAATGATGAAAACACCTCGTTTTAACTATTCTCAATTTTATATTGAGCATGGCTACAAGGAGTTGAGTATTCCGCCCAATGCCGACGGCAGCATGCGTATGGAGAAAAACGCCCTGCACATCTGGCCGAGAGGTGAATTCATGTTAATCGCCCTGCCGAACACCGACGGTACTTTTACCTGCACTTTGTTTTTCCCGATGGAAGGCGAGAAATCATTCGAAACCTTAGATACACCTGAGAAAGGAGAGGCGTTTTTTAAGGAAATGTTCCCGGATGCGCTCGAACTAATGGACGACTTTCATCAGGAATACCGCGATAACCCGGCTTCGAGTATGGTGATCGTTCGTTGCTTCCCCTGGACGTGGAAGGACCGTGTAATGCTGATGGGAGATGCTGCTCACGCCATTGTTCCGTTTTATGGTCAGGGCATGAATGCCGGTTTCGAGGACTGCACCGTATTTAACGAATTGCTAAACAGCAACATTCAGGATTGGACAAGCATCCTGAAACAGTATCAAAATTTGCGCAAGCCCAATGGTGACGCTATTGCGCAGCTGGCGTTGAATAATTTTATTGAAATGCGCGACAGGGTTGCAGACGCTTCGTTTTTACTGCAGAAAAAAATAGAAGCCCGTTTTTCCGAAAAGCATCCTGAAAAGTGGATTCCGCTGTACTCGATGGTTACTTTTTCGCACATTCCATACGATGATGCGCTAAAAGCCGGGGAAAAGCAGGAGGCTATCATGCGCGAAATTATGAGAATGCCTGGAATCGAATCGAACTGGGATTCGGCCGAGGTGGAGAGCAAAATACTGGAGTTGCTGGCCTGATTTAAAATTGCATCGTTTCGGATTTTACTTTTTCCGCCTTTCAGGCGGATGAAGGATTGGCGCTTGCATTTTTTTCTATTTTTGCCGCCATTATGATCCAACCTGACCAAATTACGTCGCTGGATGAGCGCCTGGATGCGTTGAGGAGGCATCTTTGACGTCGACCGCAAACTTTCAGAAATAGAGCTCGAAGAGCGTGAATCAACTGCGCCCGGCTTTTGGGACGATGCCGAAAAAGCCGAACTGAAGCTTAAAGCAATACGTGATAAGAAAGTATGGACCGATGCCTGGAAACAGGTTAAATCGGGCATTGAAGATTTGCGCGTATTAATGGAATTCTTTAAGGAAGACGGTGCAACCGAAGAAGAGCTTGATGCACAGTACGCTGAGGTAATAAAAGACCTTGAAGACCTTGAATTCAAGAACATGTTGTCGGGTAAGGAAGACAATTTGAGTTGCGTGCTTACCATAAATTCCGGTGCCGGAGGCACCGAGAGTTGCGACTGGGCTTCGATGCTGTTACGTATGTATCGCATGTGGGCCGAGAAGAACCGATTTAAGGTTACCGAAGTTGATTTGCAGGATGGTGATGTTGCCGGAATTAAATCGGCAACCATTCAGATTGACGGCCAATTTGCATTTGGTTACCTGAAAGGCGAAAGCGGCGTTCACCGCCTGGTTCGTATTTCTCCATTTGATTCAAATGCCCGCCGGCATACTTCGTTTTGCTCGGTTTACGCTTATCCGCTCATTGATGACACCATAGATATTGTAATCAATCCGGCTGATATTGAATGGGATACATTCCGCGCCGGCGGCGCCGGCGGACAGAACGTAAACAAGGTTGAAACGGCGGTTCGTTTGACACACAAACCAACCGGAATTATCATTAAAAATCAGGAAAGCCG
>JAGQVC010000390.1 GCA_020438185.1 Bacteroidota bacterium | reverse complement strand
CGCTCATCTGAGCGCTTGCGCTCTGTAATATTGAGCATACCGGCACAAACCCCCAGCACTTTCCCGCTGTCGTCGGCTACCGGACTCATATTTACACTGAACCAATGCACCGAGGCGGTCGAAAAACGATAAGCCATTTCCCATTGTACCTCTCTTCCTGCAAGAGATTCGCTGAATTTATCACGAAATTCTTCTGTTAAATCAGGCAACAAATAATCGCTTACGGCTCTGTTCTCCATCAGTTCAAGCCCCATAAGTTGAATAGTATCTCGCAAGGCATTCGAATTAAATGCTTTAAGCCTCATATCCGAGTCAATAAGCAGAATGCTTTGGTTCACATTATCAAAAATGGAATTCAGCATGGCCACTGTTTCTTTCTGGCGATCAGAATTAAGTCTGTTTTGTGTGATATCCTTGCAAACACGGATAATTCCGGCTATTTGCTGTTTTTCATCATAAAGCAGAGACGCTTTTACATCTACCCAAACAATTTCATCTTCGTGAGAAATTAACTTGGCTTCCCACTGTTCCAGTTCGGCGTGAAGAATCCTGCTGATTTCTGTATTTAAACCGGTTTTGTCAAGTTCAGAATAAAGTACTTCGTAATGCTGCCCCAGCATTTCAATCTCGGAGAATCCGAAAGCCATTGCTGCTCCTGCGTTCCAGTAGGTAATTATTCCATTAACATCGGTAACAAAAATGATATCCCGAACATTTTTGAGTACTCCGGCTAAAAAGAGGGCTTCTTCCTGCACTCGTCGCTTTTCAGTTATGTCATCAGCAAGAATAAGCATGGCAGGCTGATTATCCAGAATAATTTCCTGCGACCGGCATTCAACCGTTAGCCGGGTTCCGTCTTTACATATGTGATGAAAAATGGAAATTCTTCCGGAATTCCCGTTGCTTTCTGCAATTATTTTATTCAGGTATTCGTGCTCCTCCGGAGGATGTAAATCCTGCACCTGCATTTTGAGCAATTCTTCTTCACTGTATCCAAAATGTTCAATTGCAGACTGATTAACCTTCACAATTCTGTAATCCTCCCGATTGCGGATATACATGGGAATCGGGTTATTTTCGAACAATAATTTATAAGATGCCTGACTTTGCCTGAGCATCTCCATATTCGCTTTGCGCTCTATTGCATACAGCACCGATTTGGCAAGCAGTTTCTCTTCGAATTCGCCTTTAACCAGGTAGTCCTGAGCGCCAATTTTTACAGCATCATGAGCAAATTTGGTATCACTCAGTCCCGATAAAATCAGGATAGGCACAGCCGGATTGGCTTCATTAAGTCTTGAAAAAGAGTCTATTCCATACGAATCAGGCAGCGAAAGGTCAAGCAGAATCACATCTGTTTTTTGCCTTTGAACATGATCAATTGCGTCCTGAAGTGATTCTACATGACTAATGTCTTTTGCAAAATCCCGGACAGCATGAAGCATATCCTGAATTAACAGGTAGTCGCCATTGTTGTCTTCAACAACAAGAATATGTAACCTGCGCGGTTCCATCGAGTTCCTTTCAGAAGCCCTTTAATTCCGCAACAGAACAGCACTTATGTGTACCTTAAAAGATACAGTAACTGATTCAGCGTAAAAACAGCTCATAGAAATAGTTTGCACACAAATACGTATGCTATAAGGTTAGGTTTCAATGTGAAGCAAGATAGCAAGCAGTTTGAAATTATCAAAGTTGATTTTCGTCAGCCGATGCTGAGGCAAACAGGTAAGAAATGTGAATCGCAACCAGAATTATCTAAAAACCTGCATCGTCCTTACAGATTGACCGTTCTTAGATTTTTTTTATTAAGTTTATATCAAAATTGTACAGGCATGATAGGAGCAGCTACATTCCTGTTTGAGCAAATTGCAGAGAACAGCCTTTTTCCCCGTTCGTTAATCAATAGTAGTGGGGAGTTAGTTTATATTAATCAGGCATTCTGCGATCTGCTTGGCAAAAAC
>JAGQVC010000389.1 GCA_020438185.1 Bacteroidota bacterium | reverse complement strand
CTGCTTCATTTGTTCCAGATTTTTTTTTTTTACCACATTCTCGGCATAGGTTTTCTCCCGCTCCGAAGAAATAGGACGAAGGCATTTTATATGCTCTGCAAGACTATCCGGATTCCTGTAACCTGCTGTAAAAGTACCATCGGTTATTACTAAATCCAGATTATCCATATTGGCAATCAGGCCCGGGTTTGAGCGAACAAAATCCTGAGTTTGCCTGGCAAGTAGATTATTCTCCTTGTCACGTGCTTCAACCACCAGTCGGTAATTACCATTTGGCAGCTCCTCAATGTTAAGCTCTTTCATGAGCACATTCACAGCTGCCGCTGTGGATTTTTCAAAACCTGTAAACTGAGGTAAAATTCGACCGGAAATCCGGTCTTCGATATGAAACTTTTGAAGATAGCGCCCGCCTTCTCCCAACTTGTTAAGCGCACCATAACATTCGGTGTAAAACACCAGATACTTTTCACGTGCCGAAAAAAAGTCACTAATATGCGGCACCAAATCATAACCGCCTTTCGAAAGCGGTCCGGGTTTTTCGGTTTTAGTATACGACTCAACGAGTTGAATTCCCGAATACATCATTGAGTCGAGCGGCATCTTGAGTTCCACATCGGTAAAAGCTTTGACAGATTCGGCACTTGAATGAATATCCCGAACTTCTATTCCCAACTTATACTTTCCAGGAGGCAACTGAATACGCTGCTGATCTATAAAATTGAATCCAACACGCACTGTATCGGTAGATTCGGGACTTAACAATAAATATTTATCAGCGAAAACCAGCTTGTCATCCTGCGAAGCAGTTAGAATAACTTCTACCTCGCCGCGAATTTTACCATCGCTACCTTTAACAAACCTGACGCTTTCGCCATTTACCATTAAATAAGTTTCAATGTAAGGATTACGGCCACCCATCATGAAGCAGGCATTTGAAAATAATGCCTGAACCTGCTGAGCTGAAACATTTATCCCCAATAGGATACATGGCATCAGTATTCTAAAAAACAGAGGTTTCATCATTACAAAGATACCTGAATTGAATGAAGCAAAAAACTACTGAATTTTCGGTTTATCGGCATCCGCATGAAATGCGATTGTTGCTTTAACAGCCCTGCGCCAGCCTTCAAGTGCAGCGTTTACCTCATGTGGAAGCGCACCGGGACTAAACATTTTATCACATTTTCTTAAGTCAGAAAGTTGCTCTAGTGTGTAAAACCCGGCTCCAAGTGCCGACATCATAGCAACGCCCAGTGCGGTCGTTTCAATTTGCACTGGCCGGTCTACTTCCACCCCAAGCAAGTCGCTCTGAAATTGCATCATCAGATTGTTAGCCGAAGCTCCGCCATCAACGCGCAGCGTTTTTAAACCTATGCCACTTTCCTGAACCATTAAATCGAATACATCCCTGGTTTGAAAAGCCATTGACTCAAGCGCAGCTCGCACGATATGCGAACGAGTGGTTCCGCGTGTGAGTCCGAAAAAAGCTCCGCGAGCTGCAGAATCCCAGTAAGGCGCCCCTAAACCGGTAAAAGCCGGCACAAAATAAACTCCGCCTGAATCAGGAACCTGTGAAGCAAGCTGCTCCGTTTCGGCAGCTGTTGTTATTATTCCGACGCCGTCGCGAAGCCATTGTATGGCCGAACCCGCAACGAAAACGCTCCCTTCGAGTGCATAATGAATTTCGCCATTTAAATTCCAGGCGATGGTGCTAAGCAGACCATTTTGTGAATAACGGAGCTCCGTTCCGGTTTGAAGTAACATAAAACACCCGGTTCCATAGGTGTTCTTTGCCATGCCGGGATTGAAACAGCCTTGTCCGAATAATGCCGCCTGTTGGTCGCCTGCAAGCGCAGTAATTTTAACCGGAGAACCCAGGATTGAATGCTGAATATCACCAATATTACCGGCGTTGGGCAAAACTTCCGGCAAAACAGATTCGGGCACTTCGAAAATTGCACATAATTCTTT
>JAGQVC010000388.1 GCA_020438185.1 Bacteroidota bacterium | reverse complement strand
TCTTTTAACCGTGTGCTTTAATCTCAGCAATGCTAAATTAAATTCAATTGTAGTTTCGGTGTCTTTTGTTTGAAGTCCATCTCCTAAAATTTCTCTGAATAATTCTCCCCCTTTAGCTGCCAGGGTTTTCTTTTTCTCAGTGTCAATCGTGCTCTGAATTTCATCAATAACGCCGGAAAATTGTCTGATTCTGGTAAATGTTTCAATAATAGCTATAGTTGTTGCTGTTGCGACAGGGCTTTTTATAATTGTTGCAAGCATATACAGCCCTTTCTCAGTAAATGCCTTTGGCATGACACGGGATTTCGGGTTGAATTTTGCGGTCAAAAATTTTGACCGCAAATCTTCCAGATCAAAATTATCAAGCATGAAAACATACCCATCGGGAAATTTTTCGGGATTGTTTTTAACGGCCTGATTCACATGCTTCGTCTGCACTCCGTAAAGAAATGCCACATCAGAATCAAGAATAACCTTGGTTTCCCGTATGGAAATAATATTCTGTTCGACTAATTTGAATATGGCCGGAACACTCATACTTAAAGTGTTTAAACCTTAAATTAGAGCAAAATTCTCCCAACACCAGATATAATGTTGGTAAGTCGGGTGTCGATTGCACTAAACGGAATAGCCGGATACTTTTAAAATCAAGCGAAGCTGAAAAGCCTGAGCAATTGAATTAAACCAGTCAAAAAGGCAATAAATTCCCTGAAATTATTTAGAAGCAGTAGTTCCCGTTGATTTCAAACCGTCTTTCAGGAATGAGAGATACTTTTCGGTTGTTGTATAACCAATCGGTTCTGCGAGCATCCGCCCTTCGGGCGAAAGTAAAACATACTGAGGCTGCGAGTTTGTATTGAAATTTACTACCTGCATGTTGCTCCATTTATTACCAACTGTCTTTATTTTCTTGCCGGTTATGCAACTGGTAAACTGCTCCTCGGCCGGAAGCTCCTTCTTCTCATCCACATAAAGTGAAACAAGCACGTACTCCTCGCTCATCAGCTTTTTCACTTCCGGATCAACCCAAACACCTTCTTCCATTCTCCGGCAATTAACGCATGCCCAACCTGTAAAATCTATAAGCAGCGGTTTATTCTCGGCAATCGCTCGTTCACGGGCTTCATAAAAGTCGTGCTCGCATGGTATTCCCTGCGGACAATGACTATCGTCTGAACCTTCATCGGCCGGTTTACCGGCTGCAGCATAACTGTAAAACATTGGAGGAGGGAAACCTGAAATAAGCTCAAGGTTTGCCCCGAAAATTCCTGTAGTAAAATAAATACCGGAAACCAGGAAAAATGTAGAAAGCACCCAGCGAACCGGTGTACGCTTCTTAAGCTTGCTGTCGTGAGGGAACTTGATAAATCCGAGCAGGTAAAGAGCCAGTCCAAACGCAATTATCGCCCAGATAACCAGGAACGTTTCCCTCTTGAGGATTCCCCATTGTTCAACCAAATCGGCATTTGATAAAAACTTAAGCGCCATGCCGAGCTCCAGAAAACCCAGAACCACTTTCACAGAATTAAGCCAACCACCACTTTTTGGCAACGAGTTCATCCACGATGGGAACATGGCAAACAGGGCAAAAGGCAATCCCAGAGCGGTTCCAAAACCAAGCATTACCGACAAAATATTGTATGGATCCGGATTAGTCGCTAGGGTTCCAGCCAAAAATGAACCCAGTATTGGTCCGGTACAACTAAATGAAACCAGCGCCAAAGTAATAGCCATGAAAAACACGCCCAGAATACCGCCAACATTGGAAGCGCTATCCGCCTTGTTTGCTAAAGACGTTGGCAGTTGAATTTCATAATACCCGAAAAAGGAAATGGCAAAGGCTACGAAAATCACGAAAAACACAATGTTCAAGGCTGAACTGGTAGCAATCTCGTTGAGCGTATCAGGTGGAACTTTAAATACAATGAATGGAACCGCGAGTAATGTATAAATCCCTGCAATTGACAAACCGTAAAGGATTGCCATAAA
>JAGQVC010000037.1 GCA_020438185.1 Bacteroidota bacterium | reverse complement strand
TAAAATCAACTCCGTACTGCATAAATGCAGGTAAATAACAAATTAGGGTAACGATTGAAGCTACAAACCCAAGCTTCAGGATTTTACCAAATGAAACAGGCTTGTTTACCATGGATAAATTAAGCCAAAAAAATGCAGGTATTACCAGTACTGAAGTCAGTCTGCATCCGGCCGCCAGGCCGATAAACACACCTGCCCAAATTAAATTACCACGGAGCTGAAAGTTGAATGCCAGTAGAATAAATGCAAGCGCCCAATCGTAATCGATGGTATAAGTGCCCGCCACGAAAAAAGCCGGAATAGCTGAAAAAATAAGCGCCCATAAATGCGCATTTGGCAATTTGAGAAGTCGCAAACAATTGGAAAATGCAATAACTGCCAACACGCTAAACAGGACCGATAAAAGATTCATACTAACAGCACCCGATTCAGGCATTAACATGAGCAAGTATTCCTGAACCGGATGTCCGGGTAAACGGGAATACGAATACGTACCGCTTTCGGCCATCAGACGGGCATTCTGGACTAAACCCCAGCTATCGTCCTCGCTGCCGTAACCCGCAAAGATGAATGGCAGCCTGGTGAGAAAGGTAGCCAAAGCCGGAAGGACGTAGTATTTAAGTCGGTTTTGCATGAGGCAAAGTAAATGAATTAGATGGGGTTGGTTATTTCTTCCCGAAATGAATGTATATATTTCTGATTATCAAATCGTTGATATCGTCATGTGTGAAAAACGTGTAAAACTTTTGATGTTTTTTCCGCACTATTTCCCGGAGCGGGGAGTTCATGCCTTACTTTTGTCCTCCGGTTAACCCGGAAAACATGCCCAAAAACACTGACATCCGCTCGATTCTTATTATTGGCAGCGGACCCATTATTATCGGACAGGCTTGCGAATTCGATTATTCCGGCTCTCAGGCGGCACGCTCGCTTCGCGAGGAAGGAATAGAAGTTTCGCTGATTAACAGCAATCCTGCAACAATTATGACGGATAAGGTTTCGGCCGACCATGTCTATTTGTTGCCTCTTACCGTTCAAAGTCTGGAACACATTCTCCAGGAACGTAAGATTGATGCCGTATTGCCAACCATGGGTGGTCAAACTGCTCTGAATCTGGCCAAAAAGGCCGATGAAATGGGCATCTGGAAAAAGTACGGGGTGAAAATTGTCGGAGTTCAGATTGACGCAATTGAATGCACCGAGGACCGGGATCAGTTCAGACAACTTTGCATAGACCTCGACATCAATGTGCCTCCTTCTCAGGTTGCCAACTCTTTTCTGGAGGGAAAAGAAATAGCTCAGCGAATTGGTTTCCCGCTGGTTATCAGGCCTTCGTACACACTTGGTGGCACAGGCGGCGCTTTTGTGCACCGCAAGGAAGATTTTGATGAACTGCTGAATCGTGGTTTGCATGCATCGCCCATTCATGAGGTTTTGATTGAAAAAGCCCTTTTCGGTTGGAAAGAATTTGAGCTGGAGCTGCTGCGCGATAATAATCAGAACATCATTATTATCTGCTCAATCGAGAACTTTGATCCGATGGGAGTTCATACGGGTGATTCGATTACCGTTGCACCTGCCATGACTTTAAGTGATACCGCTTATCAGCGGATGCGCGATATGGCCATCAAGCTGATGCGCTCGATCGGCACCTTTGCAGGTGGATGCAATGTGCAGTTTGCGCTGGATCCTGAAAATGAAGACATTATTGCGATTGAAATCAATCCACGCGTTAGCCGCTCTTCTGCACTTGCTTCTAAAGCAACCGGTTATCCGATTGCCAAAATCGCAGCGAAGCTGGCTATCGGATACAATCTTGATGAATTGAGTAATCAGATTACCGGAAATACTTCAGCCTTTTTTGAGCCTACGCTGGATTACGTTATTGTTAAAATTCCGCGCTGGAACTTCAACAAATTCAAAAATGCAAATGCCCACTTGGGATTGCAGATGAAATCGGTTGGGGAAGTAATGGGAATTGGCCGCAGTTTTCAGGAAGCGTTGCAAAAAGGTTGTCAAAGCCTGGAAATCAGCCGGAACGGCTTAGGTGCTGACGGAAAAGACCTGAGAAACCCGGACGCGGTAATTGAAAGTTTGAAAAACCCGAGCTGGAACAGATTGTTTCACATCAAAGATGCGCTAACGCTTGGTATTCCATTCAAGACCGTTCAGAAATTCACGCAAATTGATCCCTGGTTCCTGCATCAGATTGAAGAACTGGTTGAGATTGACCGGGAGATAGAACGTTACACGATTGACTCTATTCCCCGCTCATTAATACTAAAAGCGAAGCAAAAAGGTTATGCCGACAGGCAAATTGCCCATCTGCTGCGATGCCTTGAAAGTCAGGTGTTTAATAAAAGGCATAAAATGGAAATCAGGCGGGTTTACAAGCTTGTAGATACCTGTGCTGCTGAATTTGAAGCTCAGACACCTTATTATTATTCCACTTTTGATGGTGAAAACGAGAGTGCTGTAAGCGACCGGAAAAAGATAATTGTACTTGGATCGGGCCCCAACCGGATTGGACAGGGAATTGAATTCGATTACAGCTGCGTACATGGCGTTTTGGCTGCAAAGGAATGTGGTTACGAAACCATTATGATTAACTGCAATCCCGAAACTGTATCAACTGATTTTGATGTAGCAGACAAGTTGTATTTCGAGCCGGTTTTCTGGGAACATATCTACGATATTATACTTCACGAAAAGCCTGAAGGAGTAATTGTTCAGCTTGGCGGACAAACAGCATTGAAACTGGCCGAAAAATTAGATCGCTACGGCATTAAAATTATTGGTACTTCTTATAAAAGTCTGGACCTGGCCGAAGACCGCGGCTCCTTCTCTACCCTTTTGCGTGATAATAATATTCCGTATCCAAAATTCGGAGTGATTGAGCATGCTGATCAGGCAGCAGATCTGGCGCGTGAACTTGGTTTCCCGCTGTTGGTTCGCCCGAGTTACGTGCTGGGTGGTCACAACATGAAAATTGTGATTAACGAAGAGGAACTGGAGCACCATGTTGTTGATTTATTGAAGGATATTCCCGGTAATAAAGTATTGCTTGATCATTTTCTCGACTCGGCTGTTGAGGCTGAGTCAGATTCTATCTGCGATGGCGAAAATGTTTACATAATTGGTATTATGGAGCACATTGAACCGGCCGGAATTCATTCGGGAGATTCAAATGCCGTTTTGCCGACATTCAGTTTGAGTGAAAATGTAATTAAGCAAATTGAAGAACATACACGTACCATAGCATTGGCAATGAATACGGTTGGATTGCTGAACATTCAGTTTGCCATTAAAAATGAGATTGTTTATGTAATTGAGGCTAATCCGCGGGCATCGCGCACGGTTCCTTTTATATGCAAAGCATACGATGAACCTTATGTGAATTATGCTACCAAGGTTATGCTTGGGCATAACAAGCTGAGTGATTTTAAATTCAATCCGCGCAAGGAAGGTTACGCTATAAAAATCCCGGTTTTCTCATTCGATAAATTTCCGGGAGTTAATAAGGAATTAGGTCCCGAAATGAAGAGTACCGGTGAGGCAATTCATTTTATTAAAGATTTGCACGACGAAACATTCCAGCGATTATACAGCGAAAGGAATTTGTATCTGAGTCGCTAAGCGGGGCTTCGTTTTTTTATCAGGTTTCTGTCTTTTTTTTCAGCCTTTCAGGCTGATGATTTATTGATTTGCGTAAGAATCAATTTTGTATTTTTCCATTTAAATAATTGAAGCCGGTTTTGCTTCGAATGAAGCATTCTTTCTGAAACTATTGAAATTCTTTAATGAAATTTAATGAAACATTTATTCCTGTTTTTCTGCTTAATTTCAGCAACAAATTGCTCCGCTCAGTTTATTAACAGCATTAGTAACGGCTCATTTTATTCAGCTTCAACCTGGGATTGTTCCTGTGTTCCAGGCGATGGCGACAGCATCAGAATCACTCATCTGGTTGCATTGGATTCTGATTTACATTTTCAATCAGGTAAAATTATCGTTCAGGCACCCGGACAATTTCTGCAGGATGCATTTGAGCGTACCCTATGGCTTGACGGTACAAGCAATTTGTACAACTCGGGAACATTGGGAATTAATAAAATTCGTATTTCTAATGAAGCGGATGTATATAATAATTTGAATTTCGTTTCGGTTGATTCACTCATAAATGAGGCGAATTTGACGAACAACAGCTCAATGGAAGTATCTGTTATTGTAAACAAAGCCGGGGCAATTTTGGATAAAAACGGCTCGATAACAGCTTCGAATACGATTTATAACCAGGGATATTTTGAACATAGCGGGACCATGCAGATTTATCAGAATTTCGAAAATTGCCTGGAATCAGGAAATGCTGTATTGAATTTCTCAGGAACAACATGCATTGTTGGTAATTTTATTAATTGCGAAAGCGATAGCGTGCAAGGTCCCGGAGTGATGAATATTTCAGGTTTCGCGCAGAACGACGGGATTATTTCCGGACCCTCTGTTTGGCATGTTGCAGCCGGAAGTATAGAAAACACCGGAATAATTGCTTCTAATGTTACAATAAATGCAGGCTCTTGTTTTTTAACATCTTCCGGAGAGGAGCCAAAAGAATTCAAAGTGAGTTCCTTCCCCAATCCTTGTTCAGATTTACTAAAATTGAATTCAGGAAAATCGGGTAAACAATTCGAATATCTAATTTTCAATTCACAAGGTTCAATAGTGCTTTCCGGAAAAACAGTCAACGAGTCAATTGATGTCAGCAGCCTCAGTCCCGGTATTTATTTATTAAATTTCCCGGATGAAAGTACATCGAAAGGGCATTTGGTTATAAAGCAATAAACTTGCTCCTTTAAAGGTTAATAAAAGCCTTTTGTGTTAAGGGAATGTTGTTTTTGAAAAGTGGCGAATCGCTATCTTATTGTAAATCATTACTGTATAGGTTGTGCTTATCAATTCCACAAACTGCTTATATTTGTTACAAATGAAGCAACGAATGTCAACCGGAGAACTGAATAAAATGAAACTTGATTTGATAGCATGGATTAACAGGCTTTCGGATGAAAATATTATTGAGTTTCTTGATGGTTTAAAAAAATCTAAATCAAAGAATGATTGGTGGGATGAACTATCAGATAGTCAACAGAAAACTTTGCAAAATGGAATCGATGAAATAGAAAAGGGACAACAAATTTCATCAAAACAATTTTGGAGAGACTTGAAAAATGGCTAGTACAAAAAAGCCAACTATTGAATACTCAAAGCAATCTTTAAGAAACGCCAAAGAGATTGTTGCTTATTTAAGGTTGAGATTTACGGAAAACGAAGTCGCAAAATTCTATAAAGCTCTTGATGATTTTGAGAAAGTTATTTCTTCCTATCCAGGCTTGTATCCTGAGTCGAGAAAGAAGAAAATACGGAGAGCTGTTTTGAGCAGGGTCCTTTCAGTGTATTACTTGTATAATAACAATACAATATCAATTATAGCGATATTCGACAATCGATGGGACGAATCTCAAAAAGTTAAATAAATTTTTTCTTGCACCAATCAAACTCCTAACCTGCCCACCAGGACTTAAAATCCTGAGCGCGGTCACGAGATACCAGAATTTCTTTTTCAGAATAACCTTTCAGGCTGATCCGGATTTTACCATTGAAATAAATATCGGCCTGTTCGATAAAATCGCGGTTAACCAGCCAGGCACGGCCTGCCCTGAAAAATTGTTCCGGATTTAATTGCCGGCTTAGTTCATCCAGGGAATCGCGGGTAACGTGACTTTGGTTTTCGGAGGTGTGCATAAAGACCTGTTTTTCTTCGGCCGACCAGGCCACAATCTGATTGGCTGAAACAGGAATGAGGCGATCGCCTTTCACAACCAGGAAGCGCTGTTTGTATGGTTTTTTCTCCAGAATTCCGGACAGAATTTCCCGAAGATTATCATCGTTTTTACCGCTTTGTTGCTGCCATTTGTCGAGTGCCTGCCGCAATTCAGCGGCATTTACGGGCTTAAGTAAATAATCGACACTGTTTACCTTAAAAGCTTTTAATGCATATTCATCGTATGCGGTCGTAAAAATAACCGGTGATTTTATTTCTACCTTTTCGAATATTCTGAAACTATTTCCGTCGGCCAGTTGAATGTCCATAAAAATCAAATCGGGAGCGGAATTTTCATTGAGGTAGCCAACCGCACTTTCAATGCTTTCGCAGCTGCCGCATAAATTAAGATTGGGTTCCATTTCAGAAACCATACGCTCCAATCGCCGCGCAGCGGCTGATTCATCTTCGATGATAAGATAAGATTTCATACACTTTCAATTATTGGAAGCATAACCTTAAATGATTTACCATTATCGGTTATAATGATTTCCTGATTATTTAACATTTGATACCGGTTACGAATATTATCCAAGCCAATGCCATTGCTGGATTCCAGCGCTTCCTTTTTCTGCAGGTTGTTTTCTACGAAAAGATAATTTCCTGAAATGCCAATTTGTATGTTTAGTGGTTTTTGTGACGATATAATATTGTGCTTAACCGCATTTTCTACCAGCATCTGAAGCGCCATAGGCACACTGTACCGATTGTTTTCCATATACAAAGCAGGATCGATTTGTACCGATAAATTATTATCAAACCTGCATTTTAATAAAAATACAAAATGCTCAATTAATTTTATTTCAGAAGCAATGCTGTTTGTATCCCGGTCGTTTACCTGAAGCGAATACCGGTAATATGCGGCCAGCTTCTCAACAAATTCCTTTGCGGCCGGCACATCCTCGTCCATTAACGAAAGCAGGGTATTCAAACTATTAAATAAAAAATGTGGCCCGACCTGGTTTTTTAATATTTCATAATGCGACTCAATATTACGCCGCTTTAATTTTTCAGCCTCAACTTCTGTATTCTTGAGCATCCTGTAAATACTGATGCTTTCGTATAATAAATTGACGATTAGAGATACAATTATTGCAGTAGAAATATTGTTGAATATATCCAGTTTTGTGTAGCCTTTTTGAATAAACAAAGCCTGCCAAACGGTCATAAACAGGGCCATTCCAAACCCGGCAATCAGAAAAATAAGCGGAACCTGCAGCAATATTCTTTTCCAGATTGTTTTTTTCCAGGGGAAAAAACGGTTGAGGAAAGAAAACATCTGCCGAAAGGCGATATACAAGAAAACACTCACAGAAACGCTAAACAGAATATTCTTGACAGAATCTTCAGCCTCAGGATCCTTATTTGAGAAAATACTATTGCCGAGATAATAATACAGCGCAATTAACATTCCTACCACCACCATGGCAAGAAGGTCGCCCAGCCAACCTTTTGAGCGGCTGCTCCCATGCGAAAGTGAACTGAATTTATTATCCATGTTTTTAAGAATCAGACACGCAATTTAAGACGATACTTCCGGATGTTGTATGCAATTACACATGAGCCTAATACCGAAGGGCCCAGCCAGATTAACAGCGGCGGTAAAAAATTAATGTTTACCACTAAAAAAGCTGTTACTGCCGAAATGTATGAACCAACCATCCTACCGATATGTGTGAACATCCACTGAAATTTGCCGAATTTAAATTTGCGCTTTCCAAAAAACCAGAGCAAATCTCCAACTGAGAAAACCAATCCGGCTACTCCGAAAATAAACTGAACCGGATTAAAATGTAATCGAAAAGGATTTAAGTAAATGAGCGCCGAAATAACCATCCAAATTGAAAATATGCAAGTTATAACTGCAACCCAAACATCAATCCATTTAACCAGTGTGGGATTTTCGCTTTTATTTTTAAGCGAACGGTAACCTGTAAATGCCAGGTAAAAACTGAATATACCAATTAAAAAAAGGAAATTATTATCCTTCATAAAGGCAAGAACAATTCCACATAGTGTTGCTGCAAACATGCCTGCTACATAAATTAAGCCTGTCTTTTTATGCGCTCTGCTGCCTTTTTTACCTGTTACATTAAATAAACCAGTAATTAATCCGGTCATTCCTCCTGCAATATGCAGGTAAAGTAAAACCTGAAAAAGCAGACTGCCAGAAGAATTCATAGTGTTTAATTTAGCTGATTAGAAAGTAATCCGGTACAATCCCATCGGGAAAATACCAACCTGATAATTATTCTGAATATTACCCGAAATTGAATTAAAGCTGCGGCTAAATACATTTTGCCGGTTCAGCAAATTCTGAATATCAAACCCAAACTCTTCGGTGTATTTCTTTTTATTTTTTCTGAACCCGATTCGGATATCGGTTCTCCAGTATGCCGGCAACTGTTCGGTGTAAGCCTGATCCTGCATGTAAACTGTAAAGCCGCTCGCGCGGGATGCTTCCAGATCAATCGGAGTGGTCCACATGCCACCGGTGGAAACCTGTCGGAAACTTAATATAATTGCGTTTTGTTTGGTTTTGCCAACCGGGATTTCTTTACCCGCCAGGAAGTTAAATGCATAACGGTTATTGAATGCGGTATTGCGTTCCACGCCGTCAGAACCCTTGTATTTTGAATCATACAAGCTACCTGTCATTAAAATGTAATAATTATTACTAAAGAATTTCTCAAGCGTTAATTCCACACCCTGATTAAAGCCTGTACCAGTTGATACCAGACTGTCAGGACCAATTACATCACCGAAATCGGCACCCAGATTTAATACTGAAGTTGAAGCTGGACGACCTGACTGAACACCTACGTTTTGCAGTTGCTGATAATAGGTTTCAACCTTCAGACGCAGGTTTTCCCGAATCAGCCAATCGTAGGCAAGCACGTAATGGTTGGCACGCAGCAAATCGAGGTTTTTATTAGTCTGCACAATTTCACCCGAGGCAAGCTCTGTTTCACGCAGGTACACATTGAGCGGCAGCACCCGCGAATGTCTTCCGTAACCCGCGCTGATGCTCTGGTTGCCGGCAGTCTGAAATTTCACCGAAGCACGCGGCTCCAGCGATGATTTCTTATTAATACTGAAATACAAAGCATGCAAGCCGGCATCGAAAGTCCATTTCTCCCCTGCTTTTAGGTGCCACTGCGAATAAGCCTGAAGCAAATCGCCGTTTCCTTTTGCATCCGAAAGTGATATGCGTTTTCCGAAACCGGGACTGTAAATGGAAACGTCGGTATTATAAAACAGCCGGCTGGCAATGAATCCGCTGCGCAGCGATGATTTATTACCTGTTTTGGTATTGAGTTCGGTTTTTAATGTAGCTCGCGACTCGGTAATTGCCGACTTAAATGTGCCAAACGAATCATAATTGGGAGTTAAGGAATCAATATTGGTTCTGAATCGGCTTCCGGTGCCGGCCATAATTACTTTCAGGCTGGTGTTTGCTGATAAAAACTGCACATGCGAAAGACCAACCACGGCTATATCAGAACCGTTTTTCAAATCCTGCCGGCGATCCGGTTCATCCACCCAGATGAGGCTGTCTTTTTTTCCCACGAAGTGGATATCGCTTGTACCTGCAATGCCGAAGAAGCTG
>JAGQVC010000387.1 GCA_020438185.1 Bacteroidota bacterium | reverse complement strand
CATCAACATGTTCACTTAAAATTTTGATGCTTTTTTCGAGCTTAGAAGCTGCAATCTGATCATCCGAATCAAGAAACAAAACAAACTGACCTTTTGAACGGGCAATTCCAAAGTTGCGGGTGCGTGACGTAGTGCTTAACGGGATGCTATATATAACAAACCGTTTATCGGCTTGCATATACTGTTTGGCAACCTCAACCGTGTTGTCTTCAGAACCATTGTCAATTACCAGACATTCCCAGTGCGGGTATGTTTGAGCAATAAGACTGTCAAGGGTTTCGCTTAAAAAATGTCCGTAATTATGACAAGGTACAATAACTGAAACAAGCGCAGGCGTTTCAGTCTGTTTATCAGTCATTCGGGTGCCCTTTAAGCCTGAAACTCATTCTCATATTCATAGTTATGGTATCGGGCACTGCATTCTGCAGGATGAACTGAGATTTAAACTGATAATCGTCTTTTTTGATGGCTTTGAGAAAGTCAGCATTGGTTCCTTCCAACTCCTCAACAAACGAAGATGCCGTTGGAACCGGAAATTCGTTTTCATATATCAGAATATCCTCAAATGCATTATTGGGTGAGACAAGATAAATCTCCAGATTTTTCAAGAACGAATAATTATTGAGGGAATCATCAGACATTTCAATGGTAAAAGTAAGTGCCTGAACATCTTCAATCTGAGCAGGTGTGGTTTTGTTGATGTTGAATTTCTTGTAATCGCTGAACTTGAATTCCTGCGAAAGCAGGATAAAACCTTCATTGTTATTGAATGTATCAGTGAGGACAGTGTCCGGAATACCAATCCACATAACGGTATCCTGAGTATCGAGATTAAAACTTACAAGTTGATCAAGCTTTTTGCAGGATGAATATATCCCTGCGATAAGCAGGAAAATTACAGCATAGGGAATAAATTTCATGTGGCGTTCAATATTGTATCGTTCAAAAATACATGATTTTTTTTGAGCAATAAATAATCATCACGGCGATAGCCGGAAAATAAAGCACTAAAGCCTTACTAAACCTTGTACCGCTGACTAAAACGCTCGTAGAGACTCACATTCAATAATAGCAGCAAGAGACAATAGGCCAAATCTTCGACCGGAATATTGGAAAGCCCGGGAATAACTATTCTTAAGCCGCTGTTTTCAAGGTTATTGTATTCAACAACCGGTTTGCTGGTTAGAATTCCATTCACAATAAGAAAGGGAATCAGGCTGATAAAATACCCGGTAAAAAAGCGTCCCAGATAATTTACCTGTTTCACAAATGTGAGCCAGATGAGCAGTATTGCAGGCAAAATGCAGGTAGTGGCTGTGTACCAGCGGTTGTAGTTTAATCCCGCAAACACCAGCAGGGCCAGAGTAAAAATGACTGAAACAACTTTATTAGTTGTGCGAAATGGATCTTTTTTAATGAAATACTCAGCTACGAAATACACGAAAAAGCAGGCATACGGCACAACCAGAAAAAACAGCCATTCTTCGAGAGGTAAGCTTCCAATGTAGATACCGGTAACGTATTGCGGATTAAAGCTCCAGACTCCAATCCGTGTAAAAAATTCATCCCAGATGATAAAAAAGCCTGCTGTAATTAGCATGGCCGGAAACATATGTTTCCATTTTTTATACAAACGAATTCTGCGTTCAAAACTTTGAGCCAGAGGGTAAGCCAGGCTCGCCAGCATTAAAATAAGATAAAGACTTTTATCAGGAAACACGACGTTGCTCCTTGAAGAATTTCCCTGCCACAATCAACATTCCGAATGATTCAGAATCCTGCTTGCCGATTGTTTTATGGTGCACTTTGTGTGCTTTGCGGATAGCCCGCAAATACTTGTTATCCGACCTGCGGAACCATTTAATTCGCTGGTGAATAAAAACATCGTGAACCAGGAAATACGCCAATCCGTAAGTAGCAATTCCGATTCCGATGTAAAGCCTGAAATCATTGCCGTTCATCATTCCGAACATAATGCACAACCAGCTGGGAATAGCGAAAATCAGGAAAAAC
>JAGQVC010000386.1 GCA_020438185.1 Bacteroidota bacterium | reverse complement strand
TTAGTTTAATTATCTGGTTTTCTGCGTCTGTTGCCGCAGGATATTACCTGAGTAATTTTTCACTGGGAAAAACTCCCTTCATAGATGCAACGCTTGCAACAGGTGGACTGGTTACAACCGTTTTACTGGCACGTAAATACCTCGAAAACTGGTTGCTTTGGATTATAATTGATCTGGCTTCTGCGGCATTATTTTATTACCGGGAAATGTTTGCCTCTTCGATTTTATATATCGGATTTACAGTTTTAGCAATTAAAGGTTACTTTGAATGGAAAAAGCAACTAACAGCTTGAAATCATTTGCGGTTACAGGACCTGAATCAACCGGAAAATCCACACTGGCGGCGGGTTTAGCTGAGCATTATTCCACAATTTATTTACCTGAATTTGCTCGGGGATATTTAACTGAAAATGGCCCTGAATACTCGTATGAAACGGTCGTATTTATTGCAGAGCAACAATTATTAAAACAAAGGGAATTATTTGCAAAAGGAATTTCCCCTTGCTTTTTTGATACCGATTTATTGGTTTGTCGTATCTGGCTTGAATTTGTTTTTGGTAAATGTCCCGCGCACATTATTCATGAATCAATTAATCCTGTTTTTACGCATACATTTTTAATGAATATCGATTTACCCTGGCAGGATGATCCTTTGCGTGAACATCCCGCGCAGCGGAAAGAATTATTTGATATGTATTACAGGGTTCTTGATCAGTCAGAACGTGAATTCAGCATTATTTCAGGTTCAGGAAATGAGCGACTCGAGAATGCAATTGTAAAAATTGAAGAATTACTGAAAATTAATTGATAATAAACCATATTCAATTTCTGTTGTTGCTTTCGCATGCAATTAAGCACTGCCGATATCGACCGTATTATTGAAATGGCCTGGGAAGACAGAACTCCTTTTGATGCCATTTATTTGCAATTTGGGTTGCGCGAAGACGATGTAAAAGCACTCATGAAACGCGAAATGCATCCCTCAAACTGGCGTAAATGGCGGGCAAGAGTTGGAGGAAGAAAAACCAAACATGCAGCGCTTCGCAACAGCGATGTCAAAAGGTTTAAATGCACGCGGCAAAAATCAACGGGTAACCGAATCTCAAAGCGCTAATTCAACTGCCGGATCCCAGAAAAGCTTTTCAAATTCAATAACCTGATCTTCCGAAACCTTGATCCCTTCTGCTTCAAGTGCCTCCTGCATGGCATCAGGACCCGGAAAATGCGCCTTTCCTGTTAATAGGCCCAATCTGTTTACCACCCGGTGTGCCGGAACGTATTCCTGCTGATGATGTGCAGCATTCATCGCCCAACCAACGGTGCGTGCCGATGAGCCGGTGCCTAAATATTTCGCAATGGCTCCGTACGAAGTAACGCGGCCTTCGGGAATAAGTCTGACCACAGCAAATACTTTCTCAAAAAAGTCTTCTTTCCAGCGTGGGTCTTTCATAATTCAAAACACACATAATTAATGGGCACACCCGTTTCACGAAATTTCATTTCGTAATAAGTCCTTATTTTAAGCAGTTCATCTCCCGGATAATCCCGGTCAATATCATGGCTTTTTCGCAATACATGAAGCTTTTGCTGTTCAATAACCATTAAGCTGTAATCAAATAAAAAAGCCGAATCGGTTTTTAAATGCACAAGCCCTCCGGGCTTTAATATTTTGCGGTATTTATCCAGAAATAATGGCGATGTTAATCTTTTTCTTTCCCTTGTTTTCTGCGGTTGCGGGTCAGGAAAGGTTATCCATATTTCATCAATTTCACCGGGAATAAAGAAATTATTAATCCGTTCAACCTGGGTTCTTAAAAATCCCACATTATCCATTTTATTGTCAAACGCAGTCCGCGCTCCGCGCCAGATTCGGCTACCTTTTATATCTACGCCCAAAAAATTCCTTTCAGGATGAGCGGCCGAAAGCGCAACCGTATATTCACCTTTTCCGCAGCCCAATTCAAGCGTAATTGGTTTGGGCTTACTAAAAAATTCAGTATTCCATTTTCCTTT
>JAGQVC010000385.1 GCA_020438185.1 Bacteroidota bacterium | reverse complement strand
ATGCTAGTGACCTTCGATTGGAGAGGCGCTGGCCTGCTGCTTCATTTAAAAATCTTTTATCCCAATTAATTATCGATTATCCTGAATATTATTTTGTGCTTGTAGGGAATAAAGCAGAACAAGCATATGTTTCAGAGATATCCGGCCTTTTTAAGGACGAAGCGCGGGTTACAGATACAAGCGGCCAGCTTAATCTGAGCGAGTTGATTGAGCTGATTCGTAATTCTGAAACTGTAATTACCAATGATACGGGTCCATTGCATTTATCGCTGGCCTTGCAGAAGAATACAGTTGGTTTGTTCGGGCCTTGCTCCCCTGCTCAATACGGTCAAATGCAATTTTGTACACCGGTTTACATGAATTTGTATTGCAGCCCTTGCGTGCATGAATTTATGATTCCGCCCTGCGGCGGGAATAACAGATGTATGCAAGACATACAGGTTGAGCGTGTGCTGGATGCAATAAGAATATCTTCGGGTGCCGAAAAAAGTGCTTTGAATGAAACTATCATTTACATGAGCGGAAACCGCGCCCTGGGTTTTGTAGAAAATCGTAAGAAATGAAAAACTATTTATTGTTTTTTTTATGTCTGTTTCCTGCTGCATTGTTTAGTCAGCCCTGTCTGGATTTTAAATTAAAGGGGCAACTAAAGTCAGCATACGATTCCTGTATTGAAATTCACCGTGCTCAATACAAACAGGATTTTTTAAAGGAAGAACATAGTCCATTAAAAGCAGCTGATATTGAATTTCTTCAATTTTATCCGGCAGACAATTCCTGGTGGATAAAAGCCAGGTATGAATTATATAAAAAAGCTGAAATAGTTGAATTTGTCACATCATCGGGGAAAATTAAAAAGTACAGGCCTTATGCAATTTTGTATTTAAACAGGAATGGAAATGAGTTTAATCTCACAGTTTACCAAAGTGAGCAATTGAAGGATAATCCCAGATACGCTGATTATTTATTTTTGCCATTTACTGATTTAACAAACGGGGATGAAACCTATGGTGGAGGCCGTTATATTGATCTGCGAACAGGTGATTTTAAAGATGGAAATGTATTAATTGATTTCAATAAAGCGTATAATCCATACTGCGCCTTTTCAGGCGGATATAGTTGTCCGGTTCCGCCGGAGGCGAACAGATTAAAAATTGAAATTAAAGCCGGCGAAATGAATTTTACTGGCGAAAAGAAACATTAAATAATGGATCACAGATTTTTTGCATCAGATAATTGTTCCGGTATTCATCCGGAAATTCTAAAAGCCATAGAAGAAGCTAACAAAGGGCACGTAAAAGGCTATGGTTATGATTATTACACTGAAAAGGCTGTTGCAGATTTCAGAAGTATTTTCGGAGAAGAAACAGATGTATTTTTTGTGTACTCCGGAACTGGAGCAAATGTGCTTGCCCTTGAGTCGTGCATCCGGCCGTTTGAGGCCGTAATTTGCAGCGATTTGGCACATATTCATACCGATGAAGCCGGAGCACCCGAGCGACATTTAATGTCGAAATTAATTCCGCTTGCGTCAGTTAACGGAAAAATAAATGCTTCGCAAATCCCCGAAGTTCTTATTGGACGGGGAGTTGAACACCATGTTCAACCAGCAGTAATCTCGATTACACAAAGTACAGAATACGGAACCTTGTATAGTACGGATGAAATAAAAGCGATTAGCAATCTTGCCAAAAAAGAAGGATTGAAAATGCATCTTGACGGCGCCCGAATTTCAAACGCAGTTGCAGCAACAGGAATAAATGCAGCTGAAATGGTTAAAAATAGCGGGATTGATGTGATGAGTTTTGGAGGAACCAAAAACGGAATGATGATGGGCGAAGCGATTGTTTTTTTTAACCGCGACCTTGCACAGAACTTTCTTTACCGCAGGAAACAAGGTATGCAGCTGGCTTCAAAAATGCGTTTCATTTCTGCACAGTTCAGCGCATTTTTCAAAGATGATTTGTGGATTCGGCTGGCCACACATTCCAATGAAATGGCGAAATTGCTTCAAAAGAAACTGGAACAA
>JAGQVC010000384.1 GCA_020438185.1 Bacteroidota bacterium | reverse complement strand
AGCGCATCAAGGGTTTGAAAGATTCCTTGAATCCGTATATATCTGTATTAAAGCCCTTTAATTTCAATCCGGGGATTTTTTGTCCTTCAAAATCCGGCATCCCTCTTTCAACAACAATGGTATTAACGATTCCGAGGCCTGCAGCCGGGCCGAATAGTTCATCAATAAAAGGAACCACACTTTGTTTATAGGGAATTGTGACATTAAATCCGGCAATTTCAGGATGTGCCAGCAACCAGGCGGGCAAATCTTCAATTGACGATAGCTCCGCAAGCGAATAATGGAAATCAGTCAACCCTTCGCGTTGGAATTTCCGTGCGAAATAATTTGCGGAGAAGCTGTGTTTAAGGCTTTTCCCGATAAGCGCAAATGATGGCATATCAGTATTTGCTGATTGAAGGATCAATTCGCTCAATCCATGCGAATATGCCCCCCTGAAGATTGATTACGTTATCCCAACCCCGCTGCATCATGTAGCGGGTAACATTGGATGAACGACCTCCCGATTTGCAATGAAAAACAACCGGAATGTCCTTTGGGATTTCGTCAAGGTGATTGGGGATTTCACCCATGGGAATCAATTTGCCACCCATTTGAGCCATTTCGTGCTCGTATTCTTCCCTTACATCTATGAGTAAATGGGTTTTATTTTCATCACGCCAGCGGCGCAATTCTTCAACCGTAATTTCTTTCATGAATTAGTTGGCAGATTGTTTCAAATGAGAAAGTTCTTCGGGCAGGTACTGGAAAAAAGTATCACCGCGAAGACCCAGTCGGAGCGTTTCGAGTGGAATTACATCATCGTGGGCGATGTTACCCAGGTTTACATTGGCACCCAGATGTTTGATAAACCAGGCCTGCTGAGATTTATTCGGAGCTTCCCAAAGCACGCGATCACCGGGAACCTTACTCAAAATCCGGTTAACCAGCAATACGTGAGCTGTACCGTTTGGTCTGTAAATTCCAACGTTACCACTTTCGCGGGCTTCAGCAATCACTTTCCAGCTGCCGGCTTCGAGTTCAGAATTCATCATGGAAATCCATTTGGCCGGTGCAATCAGAATACCTGCCTCCTTGGAACCTACTTCTGAAAGGACTGTGTAGTTTTTCGATAGTTTTGAGATGTATTCACATTTTACATCGTGCGGCAGCAAAATGGAGCCATCACTTACTTCGCAGGTGTCGAGACCCAGTTTATCGATAAACTTACGATAGTCATCGAACATGGAACGAGCTGCGAATGCCTCGAAGAGCGTACCGCCAACATAAACCCGAATACCAGCATCTTTATATAGCTTTATTTTCTTATCAAGTCCGGGTGTTACCAGCGAGGTTCCAAAGCCGAGTTTAATCAGGTCAGTTAAATGTCCTGAAGATTCAAGAAAGTCTTCTGCTTGTCTGAAGCTCAGGCCCTTATCCATCATCATGGTCACACCATGCTCACGGGGTTTTACCGGACGTTCCGGTAAATAGGGGAGAATGTCACTCATTATTGTCTGTGTATCTTTGAATAAGCCGGCGAATTTCTGCATTCAATCCGAAATGGGTCAAATCCTGTGTCATTTTTTTTGCCATTTCAGAATCCATTGAAATAGCAATTTCAGCCAGGATCAGGGCAGATCGGTCATTTCCTGACCGAAGCTCAAGCTCACATTGCTGAAAAGTGAGTCTAGCGTTACCCGGATGGTATTTTTCTGCCTGTTGGAGAAATTCACGAGCCTCTTCAAGGCGATTTTCCTCGAAAAGAATATCTGAATAATACATCCAGATTTCTTCGTTCTCCGGTTCAAACTCAATTACTTTGCGGTAAGATTCTTCAGCCTGAAGTTTCATACCCAGTTTGAGTTGAATATCGCCTAAAATGAACCAGTAAGTGCCTCGTGTCGGGTCAATATTGATTCCCCGCTTCACATGCTGAAGTGCCTCAGCGCTGTTGCCGCGAATATCCATGATAACACCTATTCCAACCCATGCGTCGGGTTGATTTTCATCTAGCTCAATGGCTTTCTGATAGTACTTAAGAGCCTGATCGTAG
>JAGQVC010000383.1 GCA_020438185.1 Bacteroidota bacterium | reverse complement strand
ATCCTTTCAAATTCAGATTTTCACTAGCGGCAATCTCCAGCATTTGCTCAATGCCGGTGCGTGAATTATCAATCCCCGTGACCTCATAGCCAAGTCTGGCAATAGCAATTGAATCCCGTCCTTGTCCGCAACCCAGATCAAGAACCTTTCCTTTCAAACTATAAGTCCTGAAAAATTCAATTAGTTCCGGATATGGTTCACCAAATAATTCTTCAGTTTCATAGTATTTGTCGTATGCTGATTTCATGACTAAGAACGGCCGAATGTAATTTGCGGCCTTTAAAAATCAGTGTATCTGTTTGGCATGGTGGTTTTTATTCCAAAGAAGAACCAGGGTGTGGTCAGCGTCCCATCCTGATTATTGGTCCGGATACGATTCGACACACCGGCTTCGATGCGCATGTTAGTTTTTACATTAATAAGCCAGGACACCGTTAAATCGGTAAAAAGAATGGTGTTTCGTAATCCCTGCGCGATTGTATTTCCGTAAATTGAAGGCACCATAGTCGGTCCCTGCCCGGTTTCGGCGGTTCCTACAAAAATATTCTGGCCTACATTGCTCATCACGCCTGCGGCGGAAAGGGTGTCGGCACCATAAACAGCATAAAGGAATTTAGCTTCAACACCCCAGCGCTTGTAACGGTACCTGAGAAACTGAACATTCTCAATAAAACTAGCACCAAGCGGATGAGCCAGCGGCTGGGCGTAGTGTGTGTAACTCTGTGCTGCGGTGAAATGCCCGTAAGTATAAGGACGTACCACATTTACTTCGTTTTGCCAGGTAAGATTTTTAATTCCGGCGAAGTCGAAGAACTTCCAGCCTAGCTGAAACCCTTGTTTGTTGGCCCACCAGCCATTACCGGCACGAACTTCCTGAAGTGAAAATTCATCCAGCAAGAGCTGCCCGTACAACATGTATTTCTTGAGAATCAAGGCTTTAAGATTCAGGCCAATCAGCACATTGTCGGGAGAACCTCGCGAAAACTCAACCGGACGGTAAAAAATAATCGGGTTGAGGTAGTTTACATCAAATCCACGCCGGGCACCGGATGTATCACCGCCCTGCCAGACAATAGATTCGAAAAGGCCAACATTCAGCCATTTTGTGGCATTTATACTTAAATGATGAATAGTTGAAAATTTCTGAAGGTAGCCTCCAATGCCGCTGTTTGAGGCGTTGCCAATATTCTGGTAGGACGAGAACAGGTTGGTGTATCGGATTTTCCAGAACGTGGTACTGATTTTAAAATACGGAAAGGTGAATGCATTGTCCGAAAGCAACAGGCTGCGATACCCATCGCCGATAAATTGTTTGTCGTTACCAAACTGGAAGTTGAATATCCGATTGGGGCTGTATGAAATATAACCCGTGGCCATAGCAAAATCCCAGGCATTCGTGCCAAATGGCTTCACTCGCCCCCAACCGGGAACAACATTGTTTTTTGTTATAAAACTATCGGCATAACCAACAAAACTGCCCTGGTTTTCCCAAAAAGAGGAGTAAAATGAAACTTTATTACCAAAATTTCCGAGAATCTGTAATCCGCGGGAATTGAGATAGGTTGTTTTGTTTGCTTGCAAATCCTGACCGGCCTGAAAAGCAAACAAAGGATCGGCATACAATTGAAAATCGGTGGAATCGAGACCAAGCGTGTGATTTGTCCAGAGCGCCCTTCCTGCCCAGGTTTTCGGGTTTCGCTGAGGAACTCCGGCGGCTGTATCGGGATTAACCACCTCAAGTACATCGGCCATCCGGTAAGGTTTAAAAGATGTATGCGAAGCGCTTCGGCTCATCGCCGGATCAATGAGGTCGTAAGCAAACCGGTCCATAACCAGATTGTATTGCTGCGCATGAAGTGCACCTGAAATCAAAATGGCAAACAGCAGTAGCTTTTTCATTTTATTGGAAGGTTCTTATTTTTCTTACTTTGCTCCAAAGTAATCCTGTAAACAAGTAGCTAGGTAGAATGAGGGAAAGAAATGCGGCAAAATAGGCTGAATTTCCACTAAGACCGATATGAAAACTCATCCAGACA
>JAGQVC010000382.1 GCA_020438185.1 Bacteroidota bacterium | reverse complement strand
TAAACCGGGTTATCAGGTAATTGACAAGCATCTACTTGCCGATGCAGCATTTGACCCGGGCATATTGGAAAATTGGGGTAATCAGCCTGGGATCCATCCACGGCTTAAAAACCATCAGGTGGCTGCCGAGCTAAAGGAAGCGCATAAACAGGCCGCTGCGGAAGCTTCGAAAAGTGGGCTTTTGAAATTTAAACCGGAATCGCGTCTCGGGTTTGATGCCCGGGAAGCCGCAAAGCAGCAAAAAATCTTTCTGAAAGAAGAGACTGCCCGGATGTGGAATCCTTTCAGGGAAAGGCTCGCAGCCGCTTATGGCGAATTCGCTGCGGCATATATGTTTAGTGAGAAAACTTACACTGCACTTACCAATGGCGAGTTACAGGTGGCAGATTTACCTTTCGCCTATCGGCGGAAGATGATAAATGAGTATTTACAGAATCAATTACAGAACCAATTACACAATTAATCTGATTATGAGCGGTACACTTCAGCGCTTCAGAATTGTAGCCATCGCCGAAGGGTGGTCATTCCTGATTTTATTATTTATAGCCATGCCTTTGAAGTATGCCATGGATTTGCCCCAGGCTGTTAAATACACAGGATGGGTTCACGGGCTCTTATTTATGGCTTACATGATTACTTTAATTCAGGTTTGGGCCGATCGTAACTGGAAGATATCCAAAGTCTTGCTGGCATTTATTTGTTCTCTGATTCCTTTTGGAACTTTTTGGCTGGATCGTCGCCTCAAACGGGAAGATACTTCAGGGACCGCAGCCTGAGCATCCGGCCGTGCCCGGCCGATATTATCAAATGTTCAATCAATCTGAATATTCGTTATTTATTACTCAAATTAATTCTATATTTGCGCCCAAAATTTTATTTATTTATTGATTTCCTCCAAAAAGAGAAAACATGAGTAAAGGGGTTGAAATAGATTTGCTAGACAGAAAAATACTGACCATTCTCATGGAGGATGCGGTTGTGCCCTACACGGAAATAGCTAAGAAGCTTGATGTATCCGCAGGTACCATTCATGTAAGGATGAAAAAACTTACCGAAATAGGTGTTGTTGTTGGCTCTCAGCTTATTGTTAACCCAACTGTTATTGGTTATGACATTTGTGCATTTATCGGGATTTTTCTTGATAAAGGTTCTGCTTATCAGGATGCCCGAAAACAAATGGAAGCCATTCCTGAAATAGTCGAATTGCATTATACGACAGGTGTTTACAGTATTTTTGCGAAGATTTTGTGTCGCGACACCAACCACCTTCGCGAGGTATTAAACGAAAAAATTCAACCCATTCAGGGTATTCAGCGCACCGAAACCTTTATCACTCTGGAACAGGGTTTTAGCCGACAGATTAACATTTTGTAGATCATTCGGTTACCAACAAATTGCTGTTTATAAACATTTGTATCTAATTTCTTTTTTCGGTGGATTTTGGTAAAATTTGAATCATTAACCAAAATCCATAAAAATGAAAAAAGTGTACATGACAATTCTGGCTTTGTTTGCATTCGTGCTTACGCAAGCGCAGATTACTTCAAAAAAGGGCGAACCGTATCTTCCGGAGTCAGGTGACTGGTCTTTTGGTGTTGATGCTACTCCTTTTCTAAATTATTTCGGAAATTTCCTTAGCAGCAATGGAAATTCAGCCCCAACTCAGAATTTTCTGAACGCAAATCAAACAATCGTTGGTAAGTATTACGCTTCTGAAACGATGGCTTACCGCGGAATCCTTCGTGTTGGTTTTTCATCTAACAATTGGACTAATTCTCTTGCTAAGTACGATACAGCTCAGGTATTGTATCCGGCTATGCCCGCAATGGTTGAGGATAAATACACTGAAAAGAGCTCATTCATTGGAATTGGCGGAGGTATCGAATGGCGTCGCGGACATACCCGCCTTCAAGGCTATTACGGTGGAGATGTTATGATTAGTTTCGGAGGTAGCAGCAGATCATTCGAGTATGGAAATCAATTGAATGATTCAAACTACGTTACATCCGTAACATCTGGATTTTACGGAATGAGTTCGTCGGACACA
>JAGQVC010000381.1 GCA_020438185.1 Bacteroidota bacterium | reverse complement strand
CCGGCAATTTCTTTAGATAATTCAAGCAACTCGCTATTTAATTGTTTTTCCGTTTTTCCGGCAACAATTAATCCTCTGGCAAGAGCCGTGTGATAAATATTCCAGGCCTTGTTCTCGGCTTCGGTGAGCGCTTGAATCTGATTATTCATAATTAACCGATTCAAAACTATTTATTAAAGCGGAAAACAGGCAGAGAAAAAGCTATTTATTATCCGGTTCAAATTCCAGTACGATGGAATTCATGCAAAATCGCTTGTAAGTCGGAGGCGGTCCATCATCAAAAATATGCCCCAGATGTCCGTCGCAGCGGCCGCAAAGCACCTCGGTTCTTACCATTCCAAAACTTCGGTCCTCTTCATACCTCACACTGTTGGGTCTGATTGTTTTATAAAAAGAAGGCCAGCCGCATGATGAAGCAAACTTTGCGTCTGATTTGAAAAGTGCATTGCCACAGGCGCGACAGTAATACGTGCCAGTGCCTTCAAAATCCCAGTATTCGCCGGTAAATGCACGCTCTGTTCCAGCTTGACGTGAAATATAATATACGTCTTCGGGAAGCACTTTTTTCCACTCGGCATCACTTACATTCAAATGTGATGTGTCGGTTCTTGAATAATATGGATTTGTTGGTTGCTGTACCATTTCTGTGCTTGATGATTTTTCTGGGTGATTGGTTTTATTTCCTTCGGCCGTGCAGGCCGGAAGAAAAATAGAAAATAAAAGACTGAAAAAAACTGCCTGCATGATCGGATAACATTTTAATTATTGATTTGTTTCTCAAGTCGGGTTAAATAATTTAACCTTACAATTATTACTATTTTATCGGCTGAAAATTTTGGGATAACGCAATGATTGAATTGATCACCGAAAAATTTACCTGATTAAACTTTTGCTAAATTGTGCAGTCACCGCCTGCGGATTATGCTTAAAAAAGCACTTCTTCATCTTTTGTTCCTGATCTCCGTCTCGCCTTTGCGGGCAGGCGGAGATTCACTTATTGTATATATTTTCCTTTCAGAAGGTTGCCCGATTTGCCAGAATGTGACTCCGGAATTAAATCGGGTTGCGGAGGAATTTACAGGGCGCAATGTTCGTTTGATTGGAATTTTCCCTTCGGCAGTTTCGAATGAAGAAAGCAGAAAAGCTTTTGCGGACAAATACAGAATTAAATTCAAACTTATGGGTGATACCGGAGGTTCTGTAACAAGAAAGCTGAATGCCAGCACTACGCCGGAAGTAATTGTTGTGGAAGCATCCGGCGAAGCCGTGATATACCGTGGACTTATTGACGACTCGTATGCAGCAGTAGGTAAACGCCGAAAGGTGAGTAAATTAAAATACCTGAAAGATGCACTGAATAAATATTTAAGTACTTTTGAATCAAGCACTTTCACAACACCTGTTGGATGCAAAATCACCCTTATACCATGAAAAAAATTGTAGCCTTACTCCTTTTGATTTGTAGTTCGAGTTATACGGATGCTCAGACTCCCAATTATTCAGAACATATTGCTCCGATTATTTATAACAATTGCACCAAATGCCACCGTGAAGGTGAAATTGCTCCATTTTCGCTAACTAATTACAATGAAGTTGCCTCCTGGGCAAACATGATTCAGTATGTTACTGAGATTGGCTACATGCCACCGTGGAAGCCGAATCCGGATTACAGAAGATTTCAGAAGGAAAAGTATTTATCGGCAGAAGAAAAGCAATTAATTTCTGACTGGGTTGATGCCGGAATGCCTCAGGGAAATCCGGATCTGGAACCTGAACTACCTGTTTTTCCGGAAGGATCGCAGGTTGGTGTGCCCGATCTCACCGTTTCGTATGCTGAATCGTATGTACATCCGGGAATTAACGACGATGTTTACCGGTACTTTGTAATTCCAACCGGATTAACGGAAGACAGGAACATTCGGTCGCTGGAATTTCGTCCCGGAAATAACAGAATTGTTCATCATGCTCTTATTTGGGAGGACACAACCGGGCAATCGGCAGCTTATGATGCTGCCACACCCGAATACGGCTACAGCGGCGAAGAAGGAGGAAGTG
>JAGQVC010000380.1 GCA_020438185.1 Bacteroidota bacterium | reverse complement strand
GAAGCAACCCCGGTTTCGCAGGATGTTCTTTTGCCGGTTTACTGCAAATCGGCTCCGGAATCCGAAATTTCGTTTTTGCCTGCAGGCGGCACCGTTACTATTGATGGCTTCGAAGGTAATTTGATTGACCCGGCTGAACTTGAACCCGGAATGCATGAGGCTGCCTATCAGTATTCTAACACATTTGGCTGCCTGGTCGAAGAAGCGTTCATGTTTGAAATCGGTCATCAGCTTGACCTGAATCTGGCCGATAACAGCTCCTTTTGCATGAGCGACTCTCTTTTATATCCGGCCTCATCGGCCGAAGGCGGAATATGGATTTTAGACGGCCAGGAAGCACCGGAATTGCCAATTGACCTGCAATCACTTTCGAGTGGGAACCATGAATTAAGCTATGTAAAAACAGAAGATTACCCCTGGCTGAAAACCATTGATCAGCATTGGGAACCGGTACCTTTATCACCTCAATGGGCTATAAACAGCGGCTCTACTATTTGGCAGTCGTTCACACCTTCGGTGGATGGATATATCAATCGTTTTGACTTTGGAGTTTACACTACATCGCTGATTAACTGCGATTTCGCATTGTATGAAGGAACCGGAACCGAGGGGAACCTGATTTATTCGCAAAGCACCACAACCGGTCCACATTCCATTATTGATGTGCGACCATTCAATTTTCCTGAGTACCAGATTTTGCTTCATCAGGATTCGGTTTATACCTTCGCATTTAGTGTTGGCAGTGTTTCTTCACTGTTTGCCTACGCTCATTTCGATACTCCTTACACAAGAGGAACCTCGAGTTATTCAACACCCAATACCGAGGTCAGCATTCGTTTTCAGGAAGTCATTAATCCTTTGATACCTTGCAGTGCCGATACGGTAACTGCCCATTTTCAGGTTGTTGAAGATTTTATTGTTGATCTGGGTCCTGATTTAATACTGAATGAGGGCGAAACCGTTACGCTGGATGCAGGAAATGCCGGAAACTCCTATTTATGGAGCACCGGTGAGACATCACAAACAATAGAGGTTGATCTGAATTCTGATGCGCAAATTTGGGTGGAGGTTTTTAATGAAGCAGGATGTTCGGGTAGCGACACACTTGAAATTCAATTGATTACAAACTTAACAGATGTGGTTTCCACTTCAGCTTCGCTGGATTTGTATCCCAATCCTGCCGAAGGCAGTGTATTTATTCGCAGTAATTTTGAAATAAATGAACTGAATCTGTTTGATGTTTCGGGTAAACTGGTTGTAGTTAAAATGCTTAAAAATAGCGCTGACACTCCATTTGAGCTTAACACCGAAGCGCTGGGTGCGGGTGTATATTTTATTGAAGCAATTGGTAAAAATGCTACAAGAACGGCCAGATTGATAATCAAATAATCGATTGCTTTACCGCTGTAAACAAGAAAGCCCCGCTTATTAGCAGGGCTTTTTTATTTTGCCAAAACTCAAATCAAACCGAATTGAGCCAAATGGTGATTCATGTGCTTGTTATTCAACAAATCCCATTCGAATTTATCCATCATCCCAAACACCGCGTTGGTAGTGCGTAAATCGGGCTTATCAGAGAAAAAAGTTTCATAGGTATCCCAGGCTTCCAGCATTTTGGACTTAGCTGCTTCCAAATCTGCATGAATCAAAGCATCAAGACCATCTTTTGGAAGGAGCGGATGTTTGAATTCGCGCGGCATCGGGCGGTAATTGAAAATCATTTCCCTTGTTTTAGCCAGCTTTTCTTCAGGTGTATCAATTTCATAACCTGAAATTTCGCCGGTTGCCATTCTGAAGCCTTTTTCGAGATGTTCAATCATGTGCTGCGCTGTCATTATACCCCAGTTCGGCTTGCTTTCCGCCGTAAGGCGTGATAAATAACCTGAAATATTGCTGCGGTTTAGCTGAACGAACGGATTCTTTTTTTGCACCATGGTTAAAATGGTTGCAACGGCCACCAGTTCATCTGCCTGGTCGAACACTTCTACAAACCACTTAACTATTCCACAAGGAATTTCTTCACCCACACTGTCGCGTTCGATTTTTTGCTTACAGGTTAG
>JAGQVC010000379.1 GCA_020438185.1 Bacteroidota bacterium | reverse complement strand
TAAACCCGGAGATATAGCATTTTACCTCGAAGGTCCGCAGGTTTCGCTGCTTACTGCCGAGCGCACGCTGCTCAACGGAATGCAGCGAATGAGTGGTATTGCAACTTACACGCATCAGCTTGCATCTGTTATTGCCGATACCAAAACTACCTTGCTCGATACCCGAAAAACCGCACCCGGCATGCGCATCATGGAAAAATGGGCCGTTAAAACGGGAGGCGGAGCCAACCACAGAATGGGACTTTACGACATGATTTTGATTAAAGACAATCACGTGGATTTTTCGGGAGGCATCAAAGCCGCTATTGATAAGGTTCATAGCTATTTGAACAGTAAGAATCTGAAGCTCGCTATCGAAATTGAAACGCGGAATTTTCAAGAAATTAATGAAGTCCTTGAGCGGGGTGGAGTAAACCGCATCCTGATTGATAATTTCAAACCTGCCGATGTGGCGCAGGCTGTAAATATGATTGGCGGCCGTTTCGAAACTGAGGCATCAGGCGGAATAAATGAATCGAATCTGCGCGATTATGCCCTCACCGGAGTTGATTATATTTCAATGGGCGCGCTCACTCATCAGGTTAGAAGTCTTGACTTAAGCCTAAAAGTTTGCTGAAGTGCTAAACCGCCTCCGGAAATTCCTGCTTAGCCTTCCTATAATAAAGCAATTGATTGCTTTACTCGAAAGAATCCGGTTTCCTGGTTTTCCTGAGGCCAGCCTCATGGATGTATTCAGGAGATTCAGAGACAGCTTAAGCAGCTCACGAATTTCCATGCGGGCGGCAGCCGTTTCATTCAATTTTTTTATGGCCATTTTTCCTTCGGTCATTTTTATGTTCACGCTTACGGCATACCTGCCTATTGAGGATTTTGACGTACGACTGCTGGATGCGCTCCAACAGGTATTGCCTCCTGCTTCCTATATGGCGGTTAAAAACACCATTCTCGATATCATTTCCCAGCAAAGAGGCGGATTGTTGTCTCTTGGTGTTCTGGTTGCCCTTTTTTATTCTATAAATGGAGTTAAATCGGTGATTGATTCATTCAATTCCAGCAGCATCGTCCGGGACACAAGACCGGTATTTAAAATTTATCTTGTTTCGCTGGCTTTAACTCTATTCATTATTATTCTGTTGGTTTTGGCTATCGCCCTGATGATTTTCACCAATCTGGCTCTGGATTTTCTGATTGATAAAGGAATTATTACTTACGGAATTAATTACGCCTTAATTGTCGCCGGTAAGTGGATCATCTTTTATTCGCTTATTCTATTTTCTGTTGCCTTTCTTTATTACCTGGGGCCGCCCCGCCACACAAGAATGCGTTTTCTGTCGCTTGGTGCGCTTGCTACTTCGTTTCTGATGCTGCTGTTGATTGTGGGCTTTGGCTTTTTTGTGAAAAATTTCGGCACTTACAATACCGTTTATGGTTCGGTTGGAGCCTTGATTGCCCTGCTGGCACTCATTAATTTGTCCTCTATGCTTTTGCTGGCCGGCTACGAATTCAACCTCAGCGTAAAAGGACTTGCTGCCCGGCGCGACACCGAAGCGGGTATAAATTGAGGCTGATTTATTACTTTCGGGGCAAATTAGCTGCATGAACAGAATCGTTTCCCGGGTATTTATTTTTCTCTTTTTAATTTTCGCCTACGGCGGATATTCCCAGCAGATTACTACAGGCATGCGTGAAGGAAACTACGGTCACACCGCACGCGAGCTTTTTATGATGAACACGGAATACCGCTCGGCACAAAATCCTGAATACTGGAAAAACCGAAAACCTTTCGAAGGCTACTGGCAACAAGACGTTCATTATTCAATTAAGGCAAAAATTGATGAACAAAAGGATCAGGTTATTGCCGGTATGCAGCTTAATTATTACAACAATTCGCCCGACACATTGCGTTTCGTTTATTTTCATCTTTACCAGAATGCATTTCAGCCGGGTTCGTATGCCGAAGATTTGTACAAAACCAATCATTACCCGTTGCGCTTCGGTCCTTATGAGGCCGAAGGGAAAGGAACCGAAATAGTTTCGATGAAATCGAACGGACAAGACCTGAAAAT
>JAGQVC010000378.1 GCA_020438185.1 Bacteroidota bacterium | reverse complement strand
AAAAAAACATAAAAAAAAAAAAAAAAAAAAAAATAAAAAAATAATTTATTTTTTTTTTTTTAATTTTTTTATTATTTTATTTTTTTTATTTTTTTTTTTTATTAATTTATATTAAAATAAATATATTTTTTATTTTTTTTTTTTAAACCACCTTTTGCAAATGTTGGTGATGAAATCGCTCCCGGCAAAGTGCTTTGTATCATTGAAGCCATGAAGCTTTTCAATGAAATAGAATCAGATGTTAAAGGCAAAATCGTGAAAGTACTTGCTGACGATGCAAGTCCTGTTGAATACGACCAGCCGCTCTTCCTTGTAGAGCCTGCCTGATTTATTGTTTAACTAATTCAACCCAAGGCGTGTTTAAAAAAATACTCATTGCCAACAGGGGCGAAATCGCCCTGAGGGTAATCCGCACCGCCCACGAAATGGGAATTAAAACGGTTGCTGTTTACTCAACAGCCGATAAGGATTCTCTTCACGTCCGCTTTGCCGATGAAGCTGTTTGCATCGGCCCGCCGGCAAGCAAGGATTCATACCTCAATATCGCAAACATTATATCGGCAGCCGAAATAACGAATGCCGATGCAATCCATCCGGGATACGGCTTCCTTTCTGAAAATGCCAAGTTTTCGAAAATCTGTCAGGAACATGGAATTAAATTCATAGGTGCCACTCCTGAACAAATTGAGAAAATGGGTGATAAATCCATGGCTAAAACGACCATGAAAGAAGCCGGTGTGCCTACTGTTCCTGGTTCTGAAGGGCTTCTTGGAAGCCTGGAGGAAGCCCGTAAAGTGGCAAAAAAAATTAAGTATCCGGTGATGATGAAAGCCACAGCAGGCGGAGGTGGCAAAGGTATGCGCATCGTTTGGAAAGAAGATGAGCTGGAACAAGCCTGGGAATCTGCCAGAACCGAAGCAGCTGCCGCTTTCGGAAACGACGGTATGTACATGGAGAAATTCATCGAGGAACCACGCCACATCGAGATTCAAATTATTGGTGACCAATTTGGAAAGGTAAGTCACCTCAGCGAAAGAGACTGTTCAATACAGCGACGCCACCAAAAACTTGTAGAAGAAACACCTTCGCCGTTTATGACGCAGGAACTTCGCGACGAAATGGGCGACGCAGCAGTGAAAGCAGCAAAAGCTGTAAACTACGAAGGTGTTGGCACCATCGAGTTTTTGGTTGACAAGCACCGCAACTTTTACTTCATGGAAATGAACACCCGGATTCAGGTTGAACATCCGATTACTGAAGAGGTAATTGATTATGACCTGATTAGGGAACAAATTAAGGTTGCTGCCGGTGTACCCATCTCGGGTAAAAACTATTACCCTCAGATGCATGCCATCGAATGCCGCATCAATGCTGAAGATATCGAAAACAACTTCCGTCCGTCACCGGGAACTATTACTACGTTTCACGCCCCTGGCGGACATGGTGTCAGACTTGATACTCACGCATATGCAGGATACACAATTCCACCCAATTACGATTCGATGATTGCCAAACTCATCACAATTGCTCAAACCCGCGAAGAAGCAATTGCCAAAATGAGAAGGGCTCTTCATGAATTTGTTATTGATGGAATTAAAACTACCATCCCTTTCCATAAAAAATTGATGGATGACCCGGATTTCATTGAAGGAAATTATACCACCAAGTTCATGGAATCATTTAAACTTACTTAATTATAAGGCCGGCTTGTCCGGCCTTTTATTATGAAGAAAATAATCATTCTGTCTTTTGTTGCAATTGCAACAACGAGTCTAAATGCTCAGAAACTTCGCCACGGGGTGCTTCAGTTACAGCCGGGAATCTCCTCTCCCCTCTCACGTTGGGACAAGGAATTTGACGTGTTCGATGCTTCTTTTTTTGATTTAGCGACCATATCTCAGGAATCGGGACCACGCCTATATTCCAAACCGGCTTACGGACTGGAACTGAGCTACCTGCATAATCTTGAGAAATCCTTCACCTGGAAAATTGGAGCACTTGCCCATAAAACCGCTATCGACCTCACTACAGGTGATTCTTATTCTGACAGTCTGAAAATCAACCTGTCAGATTTCGG
>JAGQVC010000036.1 GCA_020438185.1 Bacteroidota bacterium | reverse complement strand
CGATTGCAGAGATTATCGCCGAAAATGAAGATTTAAGTACACTTGAAACCGCACTTGCGGCAACTCCATTCGGAACAACACTTAATTCACCGGGCACGTACACCTTCTTCGCGCCTACCAACGAAGCCTTTGATGCCCTTCCTGCAGGAATGCTAGACATGTGGCTGGCCAATGAGGGAATCATCTCACAGGTATTGCGGTACCACACTCTTGGGTTTTCGGTAACTACAGCCAGCTTTAGTAACGGACTCACTCTAAACACCCTGTCGGGTGAAACAGTTACTTTCACCGTAAATGCCCAAGGTGTCTTTGTGAATGACGCCCTGATTACTGTTGCAAATCTTCAGGCATCAAACGGCATGGTTCACATCATTAATGCGGTGCTGATACCGAATGTTCCGGAACCGGTTCTGCCAACTATAGCTGATATTGTTATCGAGAGTTCGGTGCATCAGCGTCTGGAAACTCTGCTTACACAGGCCGGCCTGTTAACGGCACTGAACGGTTCAGGCACCTTTACTTTATTCGCTCCGCTTGATGAAGCATTTGAAGCTCTGGCCCCAGGTGTTTATGATTTGCTGCTCAGCGACATTCCGACTCTCACAAACCTGTTGAATCACCATGTTGCCGGTCAGGAATATATGAGTACGGACTTATTTGACGGGCAAACTATTATGACCTTGAATAATGATGAGATTACCGTAACTATTGACGGAAGCATTTATGTTAATGGTGCACGCATAGTTGTAAGTGATATTGAGGCATCAAATGGAATTGTGCATGTTTTAGACGCTGTAATGGATGCACCTGAACCACCTGTTGTTGATCCGAATGTTTGTTTCGCCAACAGTGTTATCTTGTTTGACCAGAAAAAGCAAAACGACGGAAGCACAATCACAGAAAGCCATTCAGATGCACTAAATGCTTTGGGTATGCCTGAAGATCTCAATGATGAATCCGTTACAGAAAATGTAACCTTTGTTTCTCTTGGATTTGGAGGAGAAATTATTCTTTCATTCGAAGGTGCCATTAACAATGGCGAAGGTGATGATGTTATGGTTTACGAGGCCACTCCTAACACTCCGGCCCGTAACTGTACCCGCTGGCCTGAAAAAGTTGATGTGTTTGCTTCGCAGGATAACTGCAACTGGATTTACCTCGGAAGAGGATGTCAGGACGCTTCCTTTGACCTGGGGCCGTTATCATGGGCACAATACATCCGAATCAGAGATGTGTCTAACCCTTCGGGTGGATTGTTTGCCAACTTGGTTTCTGACGGTTATGATCTGGATGGGGTTGCATGTATGAATGGATTTGTTGAGAATCCGGAGCCGGATGTATTTGAATTTGGTTATGCAACAGAAGTAACTGATTTTAACCAGGGACCAATGAAAAATGGTAACCCGGTAGCACCTGCACGCAGCGATGAAAACAATGCGCTTGGCCTGCCTCAGAATACCAATGCCATCAATTTTGTGTCACTTGGATTTGGAGGTAACATTACCTTGAAATTTGATTATGTTGTGTTTGATCAGGAAGGAGCTGACTTACAGATTGTTGAAACATCGTATGGAAACGTTTCCTGTACACAGTATCCTGAAAGAGCAAACGTTGAAGGCTCGCTTAATGGAGTAGACTGGACAGATCTGAATGTTAGTGCTTGTCAGGATGTAATGGTTGATATTAACCTGATCGGAGCATTGCAGTATATTCGTGTAACCGATCGCTCAAACGCCAGTCAGTTTAGCGGAAGTGCTGATGGTTATGACCTGGACGGGGTTGTTGTATTAAATGCCTGCGATGCCGGTTCGGACGTTAGTGCCAAAGTTTATGACAACAATGAAACACCGGATGAAACGGCATTAACGACTGTTTATCCGAACCCATTCAAAGCTTCAATCAATGTTGAAATTTCTACCGAAGAAAATGATAACAGCGCCTTGATTGAAATGAGCAATGCTCTTGGTCAGAAGGTGAAATCTGAACGCGTAAACGTGGCGCAATCTTCAAGAATAATTCATCAACTCTCGACAGAGAAGCTTGAAAAGGGCATTTACTTCGTAAGTATATCAATGAATTCGGGAAGACAAGTATTCAGAGTTGTTAAAAACTAAAACTTAAGAAACGATATAGGAAAGGCTGCCCATCTGGGCAGCCTTCTTTTTTGGTTGAATTCAACAAAGACTGATTTACAGGGTTAATGGAGTCTATGAAAACCGCTCTTGTCTGGTTTAGGAAAGATCTGAGAATACGATTTAATGAAGCGCTGGAGTTCTGTGCATTGAATAACCTGCGAGTTATTCCGGTTTACATTTCTGATGATTCTAATAGTCCTTATTCACCTGTTCAGCTTTCTTCGTTCCGGCAACATTTTCATCATGAATCTCTTGAAGAACTAAATTACCGCATCGTGAAGCTTGGAGGTTCCGGCCTGGTTTATAAGGAAGGTCTGGCTGAAGAACACATCCCGGCAATTTGCCGGAAATACCAGATTGAAATTGTATTATTTGCTACAGAACCAGGCTGGTATGAACAGTTGCAAGAGGCGGCTTTAAAGAAAACTCTTATAAAAGCCGGTATTGCATACAAACTGTTTTATCACAACTACATTTTCAGGCCCGAAAGCTTGCCATTTAATATTGGTCAAACACCACGCGTATTCACGGAATTCCGCAAACTTGTTGAACCCTGTCTGACTGTTGAAGTGCCCGAAACAGACTCTCAAAATGTAATTTTTGCGACTCATGATGAGAGTACTTATGCTTTATCATCCGCCGAAGGCGAGAAAAACCTGAATTTTAAGGGTGGCGAAACAGCTGCAGCAAAGAGATTAAACTACTACCTGTTCGAAAGCCGGAGGATAGAAACCTATAAAGAAACCCGAAATGGCTTGCTGGGAACCGATTACTCCTCCGGACTGAGTCCCTGGCTGGCCAACGGCTGTTTATCGGTAAAAGAAACGCTTCTTAATATTAAGCAGTACGAAAAAGAAGTGTTAGCTAACGAATCGACCTACTGGCTTGTATTTGAATTGCTTTGGCGGGAGTATTTTCGTTGGATAATGGCAGAGCATGGCAGGTTGCTTTTTTTGCCAGAAGGCTTAAAAGGCAATCGGAACAGGTCCAAAATTAAAGACCGGGATCTTGAAAGATGGATAACGGCTCAAACCGGTGAGCCATTTATAGATGCGGCAATGACAGAATTGAATCGAACCGGGTTTTTGAGCAACAGAGCCAGACAAAATGTTGCTTCGTTTTTGGTTCATGACTTAAATCAGAACTGGATTGAGGGAGCCCGCTATTTTGAGCATTTGTTAGTGGATTTTGATGTGAGTTCCAATTATGGGAACTGGGCGTACATTGCCGGAGTTGGTAACGATCCGCGACCCAACCGCAGATTTAACCCGGTAAAACAAGCCGGGATGTATGATCCGGAGCAGAAATACGTAAGGTATTGGTTAAAATAAAAACGGCCACATAAATATGCGGCCGTTGATTCTTGAGAAAAGACAATATCAAGGAAACACTCCAAGTGTATTGTACGACGTGGCGATTTTCTTGATTGCAACCACAAAAGCAGCTGTTCTTAAATCCGGTATTTCGGGATTCCCAACAAATTCAGTACGAATATCATGATAAGCCGAAATCATGGTTTCTTCCAAACCGGAATAAACCAGATCCTGCTCATCTGCACCTCTTTCAATAAGAGACTTCTGAACATCGCTGGCCGATTTGCCGGTCATTTCCTCAACCATGCTAATCATATTCTTACCTGCAGCCTCGTCGTAACGCTTGCCCAGACGGCCGAAACGAACGTGACTAAGGTTTTTGAGCCATTCGAAATATGAAACAGTTACACCGCCGGCATTCAAATAAATGTCTGGAATGATGTAAACGCCCTTTTTAATGAGAACTTCTTCTGCTTCGGGAGTAACAGGTCCGTTTGCCGCTTCTGCAATTATTTTGCAGCGGATGTTGTGAACATTCTCCTTATTAATCTGATTTTCAAGAGCCGCGGGTACAAGTACGTCGCACTCTATCTCCAGAGCTTTGTATTTATCGAAGTTTTCTGCACCCGGGAAGTTGGTTATACTGCCTGTTTTCTGGCGGTGCGCCTCAAGTGCCAGCGGATCGATTCCGTTTGCATTATAAACAGCTCCATCCCATTCGGCAATTGCGATGATTTTACCACCACCTTCGTGAATAAACTTAGCCGAATGGAAACCTACGTTACCAAATCCTTGAATAATAAAGGTTTTGCCGGAAATCCCGGTAGAAAGGCCCCATTTCTGGCAATCTGACTCAACTGATAGGGCTTCACGAACACCGTAGTACACACCTAGCCCTGTAGCTTCGCGACGGCCGCGGATACCACCCGAACTGATTGGCTTCCCGGTTACGCAAGCCAGCGCATTGAGTTCATTCGGATAAAAAGTAGCGTATGTGTCTGCAATCCAGGCCATTTCGCGCTCTCCTGAACCATAATCTGGTGCAGGTACGTCAATTCCGGGGCCGATAAAGTTTTTCTTAATCAGTTCGGAAGTGTAACGTCTGGTGATTTTTTCCATGGCTTCAGGGCTGGTCTTTCTGGGACTTACCTTGATTCCACCTTTGGCGCCGCCAAATGGTACATCTACAATAGCACATTTGTAAGTCATAAGTGCAGCCAGAGCCATCACTTCGTCCTGATTAACAGCAGTGCTGAAACGAATTCCACCTTTGGTGGGAAGACGGTGATGCGAGTGCTCAACGCGGTAAGCTTCAACTACCTGATAATCGTCTCCAACTTTAACCGGGAAGCGCATTCTGTAAACGCTGTTGCAATACTTGATTTGCTCAAGCAAGCCTTCTGAGATATTTACAAATTTTGCTGCTCGATTGAAATATTTTAGGACGTCTTCAAAAAATTCGCCCTCTCTTTTTTCCGTGATATCGGACATAGAAATGAATTATAATGGTTTGACTAGGGTTTTACGAATCAAACGTACACAAATTTTTACGTTCGCAAGCTTTTAGAGTGCTGAAATAAAAGTCTGTAATTCAAATAATTGAGCCTAAATGGTGAAAGAAATTCCTAAGGCAGGTGAAAAAAAGAATGTAATAATCACCTCAGGATTCGTCTCTGTGCGTAAAAAGAGCTTTTAATTCAGTTGCCGAGTCAGGCTTTAGTTTACCTGCCAGAATTAAACTAAGCTGCCTTCTTCTGAGGGCACCTTCGTAGCGTTTTATTTCTTCTTCTGTTTCGGGAACTACCTCGGGTACAGAGATCGGATTTCCCAACTGGTCAACGGCTACGAACGTGTAAATAGCTTCGTTGTGCTTAACCCGTTCGCCGGTGCTGTGGTTTTCGACCCAAACATCAATAAACACCTCCATTGAAGAGGTAAATGCTCTTGAAACATGAGCTTCAAGTGTAACTATATCGCCCAGTCGAATTGGCTTATCGAATGAAACATTATTAACCGAAGCGGTTACTACAATTCGCTTACAATGACGATGCGAAGAAATTGCTGCACAGATATCCATCCAGTGAAGCAGGCGCCCTCCCATGAGGTTGCCCAATGTGTTTGTATCGTTAGGCAGCACAATTTCGGATGAGACAGCCCGTGATTCACGAACAAATTTTTGAGTTTTCATGCGGCAAAGGTAACCTAAATTCATCCGCCGAAAGGCGAGAGACAAACAATGACAGCGAATAGAGAGGTGTTAATTTTACTGTGCAGCAGCGGGCATTCGTATTAACTTGCGGGCATGTATTTTTACCTGAAGGCGCTCCATATTATTTTTATTGTGACCTGGTTTGCAGCTTTATTTTACATGCCAAGACTATTTGTGTATGACATTGAAGCACGGGCAAAAGAAGCCACGACAAGGGACATCCTTCTAGAACAGTTCAGAATTATGCAAAAGCGGCTTTGGTTTGGAATTGCCTGGCCAAGCATGATAATTACTTTAATTCTTGGACCCTGGCTGGCCATTGAACTCGGTTATCATCCTGCGGAGCAGGCCTGGAACTGGCTAAACTGGAAGATAGCTTTGGTTGTTTTACTTACAATTTACCACGTTGCCTGTCACAAAATAATGCTGATGCTGGCAAACAACAAAGTGCCGATGGGTTCTCAGGGCATGAGAATGTGGAATGAGGTTGCGACCGTGTTCCTGTTCGGAATCGTATTTCTGGTAGTTTTCCGGAATACGGTATCGCTTCTGTATGGCATTACCGGGCTGTTCGCCCTGATAGCGACGCTTATGATCGCAATAAAGCTGTATAAATTATTGAGGCGCTGATTCAGATTTCAGCTTTTCCAGATTGTCTTTTACGAGCGGATAATCTGAATGCAATTCAAGCGCGCGTTTGAAAGCATCTTCTGCTTTATCCTTCAGCCCCATATCCATATACATCACCCCAAGCACATTAAGCGTTGCAGCTTTTACGGGAACCATATTCATTTGCTGCGACTTCAGGTCGGTTTGGGTAGCGATGTTCATTTTGTCTGCTGATTCATCACGCAGAATTTCAAGAATACCCTTTTCGCATTCTGTGTAATACCTCAGAGAATATTGCATCAGAGCCCGCTTGTACATGAAAACTGGGTTTTTCTGCTTCTTCAGAAGCTTGTCGTACAAGAGCATTGCTTCCTGGTAATTACCCAGATTTTCGTAAGCCTGAGCCAGAACCTCCATCATGGGTTCATTGTCGGCCTTTTGTTTAAGAATTCGGTTGGCCAGTTGTGCCGACTGAAGGTAATAGCCACGACCGTGATAAAGCAAACAAAGTGTGTCCTGCCAATCGGTGCGCTCGGGTTGCAAGGCCATAAGCTGATAAACAGCGCCTGTTGCAGCTTCCAGATCACCGTTTTCGAGGGCCAGCTGGTAAACCTTCTCCTGAACACGCAAAGCAGGATTCAGGTTGGTTTGCGCTAATGCAAAATTTACAGACAATGCTGCTACGAAAGAAATTAAAAAGAATCTATACATTATTTGATAAGCATCCAGGCTTCTTCATTAAAGCCTTTTTTGATTTGATCAAGTTCTTCGGAAGCTGCCGAAATATCGGCGTAGCTGCCATAAACTACTCTGTAAAGACCGCCCGGAGTAAGATCCAGCAAAGCGGCATCAAACCCTTTTTCGAGGAGGTAATCGACCATACCGTCAGCGTTGCTTCTGCTGGAGTAGCAGCCAGCCACCAGATAAATTTTGGCGCTTTCGGCTGTAAAGTCACTTTCGGCAACAGGAAGCACCAGCGCCTTTCTGGCTTTAGGTGTGCCGGCAGCATGCGTTCCAAGAATTGCAGGTGCTAACGTGTTTTTTATGCCGGTGCCAAATGAAAGATCCGAAAAGTTCACTCTTTTTTCGGAAGGCATTAGGGCATTAATTGATAGTAAAGCGCCAATAAGTAATACCGGAGCTGTGCGCAGCAAGGTTTTGGCCAGTCTTCGGCCACCCTTTTTGGCTTCAACAACAACCTCGCGATTTACAAATTCAGGAGCAGGACGTCTTTCTGGAATGGGTTCACGAATTATCAGACTTAATTGAACCGGACTTAATCCGAAAGCCTCAGGAAGCAGGTTAACACTGTTTTCCGGTTTAAATATAGTGACACCTTCAATGTTATCGGATAATAAGCCAACATCACGAAGAGTGATTTTTTCTCCAGCGTGAAGTCTGTTTTTTAATTCCCCGGCATAGCCGGAGATGAGTTCACGAGCGACACCGAAATCATTTCCGGTAATTGAGGCAAATGTCCCCGTAAGCAGCCCGTCGTCCTTTACAAGATTTCTGTTAAAAACGAATTGTTTTGATGGTGCCTGCAGCAAATGAGTAACTGGATGCAGGTTTGCCGGACGATAATTTCCGATGAACGCGCCAAAACCGGGAATTACAACACAGTCGTGGCGCATCATTAAATCGTGCACACATCTGGCAATCTGCCCGTTAAGCTCGTTAAAGCTGCTGTTATCCATCGTTTCAAAGATAGTACAATTCAGGGTTTGCCGAAATGTTGCTTAACTTTTTCAAGATCTTCAGGTGTGTCTATGCTCCAGCTTTCGTGTTCACTCCTGGCAGTCATAATTTTATATCCGTTTTCGAGCCAGCGGAGTTGCTCCAGTTTTTCGCTTGTTTCGAGAAATGAGGGTTGAAGGGCCGCAAGTTCGGCTAATGTTCCTGCACGATACCCATAAATTCCGATATGCCGGACAAAATTCTCCAGCTTAAAAGCTCCTTCATTTTCATCTCGCTGAAATGGAATTGGCAAACGACTGAAGTAAAGTGCGTAACCATTTTTATCGCAGACAACCTTGATTGAATTCGGATCCGGTATTTCGGAAGCCGAATAAAAGCTTTTAACCAACGTTGCCAGATTCACCTGAGGATTATCAAAACATTCACACAAGTGAGAAATCTGCACCGGATCTATAAAAGGTTCGTCACCCTGAATATTAATTATCACGTCATCGGCCTGCAGGGCCAGATGTTTAGCTACTTCAGCACAACGGTCTGTTCCGCTCTGGTGGTGCCCTGAGGTCATTACAACATGACCGCCGAACCTGCTTATTTCATCAAAAATACGTTCGTCATCGGTGGCTACAATAACCTGCTTTAGTCTGCCGCATTTTGAAGCCTGTTCGTAAACGCGTTGAATCATGGTTTTTCCATGTATTTCGACCAAAGGTTTTCCCGGGAAACGACTGGAGGCGAAGCGGGCTGGAATTATACCGGTGCAAGAATTCTGCATGGTTCAAAAGTATTAATTAAAGGGTAAATTATTTATGCAAAACAAAGCCGTTCCGGCTGATATATAAGGTTTATTAAAACAACTCTGAAGCAAATTTGATCGTGCTTAAATGATTACCAATTACCTGTAAAACTTACAAAGTTGTATCTTTTTGATTGTTGCCGGTGTAAACCTGAATGTATGGATTGAAATTTTACCTGCTCACATTTTAATTTAACCGGTATGAGATTAATAATCACACTGGCTGCAGGTATCGCCTCGTTTTCAATGATGGCGCAAAGTCCGGCCGCACTTCTTGACAGTACAAAAATCTGGTCGTGTTACGGCGATTTTTTCTATTTAAATGTAAAGTATAAACTGGGTGGCGACACTTTAATTCAGGGCAGAATCTATAAAAAGGTAATGGCTCATGAAAGTGGTGTGCCCTTTAATTTTAATTCTTCTGAGGCGGAATATAAATCAGCTTTGCGCGAAGAAAACGGCAAGGTAATGGTGGTTGAAAGTGGTTTTATTAATGAGCATATTTTATATGACTTTAATAAAATTGCGGGCGACACCATTCGGTTTTACAGACCTTCGGGTAATATTAATCAGGGCGTTTTGCCGGGATATACAACCGGAAAGATTTACAAAACGGATCAGGTTACGATGAACGGTGTGCTGAGAAAACGCTGGTTTATTCATGACCCGGAGATGATTGATATGATTCCTCCGCAGGCGTATTCACAACTGGACTCACAAGCAGATATCTGGATTGAAGGACTGGGAGCTAAAACAGGATTGT
>JAGQVC010000377.1 GCA_020438185.1 Bacteroidota bacterium | reverse complement strand
GCCTGTATCCAGGTATAAACATCGTAAAGATTATCCGGTCCCTTTGAATCCGGGTTTTTATATTTTACCAGAAAAACGGCATCTCCGTTGTTTGAAGCGGAAGCTGTCACCAACTCCATTCCCGGGTAATCAGCATCAATATCAAAATCCTGTTCCCAAACATTTTTCAAATTTTGATCGGCAAAAGCAAAATGAAGATATCGTCGGTCACCGGGATATTTTGGTTCACGAAGAAAATTGTGTGTGATTAATAAATGTTGTTGGTCGGGCGTAGGGAAAATACGGAAAGTGTGCGATTTTTTACCTCTTACATTTTTATTTTCAGAATCGTAATTTGCTGACAGAATGGCTTCTGCACTCAGTTTTCCATCTTCTGAAACCGGGTAAGCCTTGAGCGAATTTCCTGTTCCTTTTTCTTCTTCATCATAAGCAAAGCAATACACATTCGGGCCGGCCATTTCAAATTGAACAACTTTCAATTCATCGTCCTTGGGATTGAGCCTGAGGGAAATTTCCTTTGATGAAATCTGATTCAGATTTTCGTCATATTTCTCCAGAAAAATATGACTGTTTTGTCCGAAGAACAGGCGCTGCATCATAAACGGGCTGTCGTCAGAAAATTTTGAGGCCCCGAGAATCATGGCTGTAGCAGCCGCCTTTGAATCACTTCTCATAACCTGCATGTAAATGCTTCCGGAATATCCGGTTACGCGTACGGTGTAAAACACGTTATCAACCTTACCCAGAAAAAAAGGCATGTTTCTGAGTGATTTGGTTTCATTTTCCTTTCCAAATTCAACTTCCTGAGCGTTGTAAACAGCAGGAAACAAAAGAATTAACAGAAGTAGATTTAATTTCATGGTTCAGCTTATCAGATTCACAATATCTGCAAAAAAAGCATTATCAAATGAAAATTTTAATTATCAGTAAACATTCAGAAACATCAATGGTGTGTTCTAATAACATTAAAAAGAAATCATGGCTATTCCCGAAAGTAAATTATTGTGATGAAACTATAAAAGATATGGACCAACCGCTTCGATGGGATAAAAAACCAGCATGAAACAATATTCACGATGAAATAAAACTGCGTATAAAAATCTAAGATGTTGAAAATATGTTACATAGAATAAGATTGGCAAAGCTGAATCCCACAGTCGTTTTGTATCAATAATTCGTATATTCGCAGCCCTGAAAATCTAAGTATATAAACAAAAAATGGCTGTTTTAGAAAACATTCGCTCCAAAGCCGGAACCATCGTACTTGTAGTTATCGGACTTGCGCTCTTTTCTTTTGTAATGCAGGATTTATTTTCCTCCGGTAATTCCATCTTCCGCGGTCGGGCCACTGCCCTCGGAGAAATTAACGGTAAAACCGTTGAAGGAGAGGAGTTCCAAAGAAAACTAACTATAGCAGAAGACAATCTGAAAAGAAATCAGGGTATGTCAACTGTTGACGAAAATACCCGTCAGCAACTTGTTAATCAGGTTTGGAACGAATATCTGGACGAGTACCTGTTTAATGAGGAAATGGAAGATGCCGGCATTCAGGTATCTGATGATGAACTTTTCGATATGGTTCAGGGTGAAGAAATTGATCCTCAGGTAAAGCAAATTCCTGCATTCCAGGATTCGCTCACAGGTCAGTTCGACAGAAATCTGGTTATTAAGTTCATCAAGACTCAGCTCACAGAAGAAAACGATCCTGATGGAATTTATCGTGATTCCTGGGCAGAATTTGAAGTTGCACTGATGAAGCAGCGCAGGAAGGATAAATACAACAACCTGATCAAGAAGTCAATGTTTGTGACTACTGCACAGGCTAAAAGAGATTTCGAAATTAAAAATGGCAACGTTAACGTCCGTTTCATTCAAAAACGTTACGAAACCAAACCGGATTCAACTGTAACAGTTACAGATGAAGATTTGAAAGCATATTACAACGAACACAAATACGAATTTGAGCAAAACGACGAAACCCGTCAGATTCAATACGTAGTGTTTCAAATTAATCCATCTGCAGCCGACCGTGAAGCAATCATGGAAGATGTGGCTAAACTAAAAGAAGAGTTTCAAAC
>JAGQVC010000376.1 GCA_020438185.1 Bacteroidota bacterium | reverse complement strand
CCGTAACAATCGGGGAATCGTATCTGGGGAGCAGAAGATACAATGATAATTTTCCGGGGATCGAGTCTGTCCAGAATTTTAAGGATACTCTGCTTGAGCGTGGTTCCGCGGACAATCGAATCGTCCATGATTACCAATGTATCCACACCTCTTTTAACGATGCCGTAGGTTACATCATAAACATGGGCAACCATTTCATCGCGGTGCAAATCGTCGGCAATAAAAGTGCGAAGCTTTGCATCTTTAATAGCCAACTTTTCAACCCGTACCTTTCGTTCCAGTATAGGTCTTATTTTATCCTCGCTGAGGTTGCCATTCAAATCCAGAATGTTTCTTTGCTTCTCGTCATTCAGCCATTCGTTCAATCCTTCCTGCATTCCGAAGAATGCAGTTTCGGCCGTATTGGGAATGTATGAGAATACTGTGTTTTCAATATCGTAATTGATGCTTTTCAGCACCTGTTTGCTGATTCTGCGGCCAAGTTCCTTGCGCTCATTGTATATGTCGGCATCGCTTCCGCGTGAAAAATAAATCCGCTCAAAAGAGCAGGAAGTCCTGGGTTTGGGGCTTCGGATTTCGCTGAAGCTTACTTCGCCGGAACGCTTGATTACCATAGCATGCCCCGGTTTCAACTCCTGAATTTGCTCCTTTTTCAGGCTGAAAGCGGTTTGAAGTACAGGCCTTTCGGAAGTGACCGCTACAATTTCGTCATCCATGTAATAATGGCATGGCCTGATTCCGTTGGGGTCACGCATCACGAAAGCATCTCCGTGTCCCATCATGCCGGTTATTACATAACCGCCATCGAATCGTTTGGATGCCATTTTCAGGATGTTGGCAACATCAATATCACGTGCAATAAGTCCAGAAATATCCTTATTGGAATACCCCAGCAACTTGTAATGCGCAAAAAGCCTTTCGTTTTCCTCATCAAGAAAATGTCCGATTTTCTCAAGTACCGTAACGGTATCGGCCATTTCTTTAGGATGCTGACCCAAATCAAGCAACTGCTGGAACTGTTCATCCACATTGGTAAGGTTAAAATTGCCGGCAACCACAAGGTTGCGGCTTTTCCAGTTATTCTGACGCAAAAAAGGATGGCAGCTTTCTATACTGTTCTTTCCGAAAGTCCCGTATCGCAAATGTCCCATCAGAATTTCCCCCATAAACGGAACATGTTCCTTGAGAAATTCTGTATCGTTGATTTTATCAGGATTGCTGATTTTGATTTCTTCAAAATAGCTGTTCACTTTTTCAACAATATCGCGGAGTGGCTGGGAATCGATTGAGCGGTAGCGACCTATGTAACGCTTCCCGGGATCCATATCAAATTTTATTGCAGCTATCCCGGCGCCATCTTGTCCCCGGTTGTGTTGTTTTTCCATCAGCAGGTTCAGCTTATTCAGCGCGTATCGCGCCGAGCCGTATTTCTGACGATAATAATCCAGTGGTTTGAGCAGTCGGATGAGTACTATACCGCACTCATGTTTAATAGTATCGCTCATAAAAATGAAGCTGCAATGATGTTTGAATTCCCGTTGCAAAGATAGGCTTTTTATCAGCCTTGTGTACTTTGAAAGAGCGGAGTGCTAAATCTGAAAAACCCGCCCGGATACGAAAATGTAAAATTTAACCACAGGTGCGGATATAGCTTTTGCTAATGAAGATCCTTTTCCAGATGCTGCTTCACATAATCTTCAACACCTTTTTCGAGGCTGAAAAATTCGTTCGTATAGCCCCAGGAACGTAGCTTTTTCATATCTGCTTCGGTAAAATACTGATACGTATCCCGAATATCAGCCGGGGTATCAATAAACCGGATATCAGGCTGCAAGCCTAAAGCAGAAAAAGTAGAAGTTGCCAAATCGTAGAAACTTCGGGCCTTACCGGTACCCAGATTCAGCAGACCGGAATGCTTTCGGTTATGCATCAGCCAGGCACAAACCTGCACGATGTCCTTTACATACACGAAATCGCGGCTTTGTCCGCCATCTTTAACATCCTCGCGATGCGAGCGGAACAGATTAACGTAACCGCGTTCCCGTATTTGCTTGTAAGCGTGCATGATAACAGAAGCCATGCGCC
>JAGQVC010000375.1 GCA_020438185.1 Bacteroidota bacterium | reverse complement strand
AATTCTGGCCGACCGGCTTCCTCCTTCTGATGCAAAAAGGCTCCGATTCATTGGTCTTGGGCTTGCCATGATAATTCGCATGCTGTTGCTTGCAGTAATTACCTGGATATTAAAACTGGATAAAACATTATTTACAGTAATGAATATAGAAATATCCGGAAAAGGCTTAATCCTATTGGCAGGCGGGATTTTCCTGCTTTATAAAAGCACCAGCGAAATATACCATAAAACAGAACTCGCGAATCATTCAGCTCCGGAAACTCCCCAAAATGCTTCGTTTGGACGATTGCTCATGGAAGTTTTATTGTTGGACCTGGTATTTTCTATAGATTCAATAATTACAGCCGTTGGCATGGTCGAAAGCCTTTGGGTTATGTACACTGCTGTTGTGGTTACTGTAATTATTATGATGTTCGCTTCCGGACCAATAAGCTCATTTATTAAAAAACACCCTTCTTTTAAAATTCTGGCGCTCAGCTTTTTAATGATGATCGGAGTTTCCCTGATTGCAGAAGGTTTGCACTTCGAAATACCCAAAGGATATATTTATTTCGCAATGGCCTTTTCATTTTTAGTAGATGTCATTCAAATGAAAGCCATACCTGCATCAAATCAAAAATCAGATTAAGGAATTGGTAACTCAACCGGCAGTTTCAGTTTTACGGGAACAGTCCTTGTCCAGAAACATTTTCGAATTGTCATAGTTCCAACTACTTCCAAATTCGGCCTTCCCGAAAAAATACTCTTCAATAATTTTCCGGGCTCCTTTAACATTGGCGCAAGTTCAGCAGTAACTTCCCAATTCATTTCATGCTCAGGCTTTCGTTTAATTTTAAGCCTGCGGCTTGAATTTATTTCTGCAATTCGGGTACCGGCAACCATCAATTCCAGATCTACGTGCTTAATTACAAATGCGAGCTTATCCGGGTTTTTTAATTTGGTCGTAAAGCTTATTGGTAATTTCCCTTCTTTTAATTTTCCGGCTTTAAAAGCCGAAATTCCTGTCAATTTAGGCGGCTCCGCATTTCGATATGATGCGCATGAACTTAAAAGAAAAACCGCAATTGCAAAAAATGCAATAGCATAAAGCAATCTCGCTTTCATATATTAAAAGTTATTTCCAATTAACGCAATAATTATCGCGTCAGTATTTAGGGCAAAATGCTTATCGCACTGGTCGTTACCACATTACTTTGATTTCCGGCCCTGTCCTTCACATAAACCTGAAAACTGGCCTGCTCGTTACCACTGCCTCCTGCATGCCCAACAGCAGGAATAACTAAATCCACCTCGCCCTGAATAATGATATTTGCACCATCTGGGGCCAACTGCCTGATCCGCAAACCATAAGTTAAACTTGAACGCGAATCAGTAATAAATGCATTTTCTACCCCGCTTGTGTTTTCTCCTAAATCAGCATCACCGTCCGTGTACTTTATTTTAATCACAACCGAGTCGCTGAATGCTTTTACTGTCGAAGGGCTAATTGAAACAAATTCAATTTCAGGCACCGGCCCATATTCTTCTTTGTCTTTCTTGCATCCCTGGAAAATCAGCATTCCGAGTGTAATAGCAAGCAGTATATTTAATTTCGGCTTCATTGTGTTACTGTAAAACTCCAGTAAGTTTTATAAGGGTCAATGGATGAATTTTCGGGGAATTCAGCATTATCTGTGTGATTGCCATCGTTTACATAATACCGCATGTAATAGGTTTGACCTACCTGAAAGGTAGATGTATTAACTGTTACAAGCCAAACCGGTTCCTGACCGGGTATATTAAAATAAACTCCGGTAAACGATTGCGCATTGCTAAAATCATCTTTATCCAGGCTCACTTTTAAGGTATTCACTTCATACTCCGATACAGGCGTAATATCGTCCTCGGGAAACGTTGCAAAATAAAAGGTACTAACCGTATCCGGCAGCATAAAAGGATTGTAAATCAAACTATCTACGCGATTATTAACCTGCGAAAATTCATAATTAAATCCGGTGTTTATCGCCACGTAAACAGAAATTACAGGAAGTAAATCGGGTCTTACAGGATTTGAACCGTCGGCCCCCAATGCTCCGTTCATAATCCAGGAGCTTACATTTGAAATGTCAGCTGCAG
>JAGQVC010000374.1 GCA_020438185.1 Bacteroidota bacterium | reverse complement strand
CTATATGTTTCGAGGGTATTAATTGACAAATTATTTCCCTTAAATCGGATTTGATCAAGCATTTCTCCATGTGCATTAAACAGGAATAATTCAGCTTCGAAATATTTATTTAATTGAATACGGACTTCCGAACTAGCCGGATTTGGAAACACAGACGCACTTAATTTTTCGGAATGTATGATTGTTGCCGGATTGCAATTTTGGGTTGACAATAATTTAATTCCGCTCCAGTTAGAAGCAAATGGAATTCCCAGTGTGCATATATAAGACAGGTATATTTCATTTCCATAGTAATTCACCCCCCAGGTGCCGATATTATTTTCGGTACCTCCAAAAATTCCGCAAGAGTCGGGCTGTGTTGCTGTGCTCACATCGAGTACATACATATCGCTTTTACCGGTTGAAACAAGTAAAGTTGCACAATCACTCAAATACCTTATTTCGTTGGCATGCACCGGACTGGTAAACCAGTTGTTTCCCGGACAATCGTAAGGATTCCACCAGCCTGACAGGGAAATTGCTGAAGTATCGCTTATATCAAGCACTTCCACGCCGCAATAATCAACGGCTACGTATAAAAGATTGCCATTTTTTACTACATTATTGTATGCTCTGGGTAAATTAAACGGGACAAACAACGCTGGATTGGCATAACGCCCCGTTTCAACAGGATTTACTTTGTTGGTGCAATTAATTATGCGCAATCCACCCGCATCAAAACATAGGTAGACAATATCGTTCTCTACAACCATTCCCCGCGCATTATACAGGTCTACATTTGAAGGGTTGTTTACCGGATAATTAATATCAGGAACAATTCTGGAAACTTCCTGTAGATTATTTAAATCGGTTAAATCAATAATTACCAGTCCACTTTTCATTGCTCCCAGGTAGGCATATTCACCTTCGGTGGAAACGATACCGGCACCACTTTCTGAGTTTTCAATTATTAAATAATCACTTAATTGCGGTGATGCAGGATTGGTAATGTCTATTGCAGCAATACCGGCCTGCTGCGGACTGGAAAAGTGATTGCCCAGTGCCAGTAATAGCATATTTCCATTCTGGCACAAATTCATTACATGCAGGTTCCCTAAATCAGATACCGGAATTTCTGCTACCTGATTAGGATTGTCAGAATCCGTGAGGTCGATCACTCTGAATCCTGCGTCCTTGTTCGCTACAAACAAGTATGGGAGTCCTCTCGAGTCATGAATCATACTCAGAGGAATCGAAGCACAATCCATTGTAAGCTCGCTGATTAGATTCGGTTGCAGATTGCTGCATTGCTGAGCCATGGATGTTTGAAAAACCAATAAGGCAACAACAAGCAAGTAAATCCTCAAAATATCTGAAGCAGTAGAATTGATATTCATGATAAAATATCTTTTCAGTAAATGTTATAAAAAAATCGAAGGTTCGCAAACCTTACGGGGCCAGGCAGAATTGAACTCAATCTTTAACAGTGCTGCGTAATTGATAAATAGCAGCCAAATGCGCGAATAATACCAAAGGAACAATAAGCGCCGGTAAAAACACAAAAGGAAAATACAGTACGGCAACATTCGGCTGATCTAAGCCGATTTTCTGAAAAGGAGAGGGCACTGCCAAAACAGCAGTAACCACAATAATTGCTAGCAACACAAGACAGGCAATATTCCAGATCAATAATAGTGTTCTGTTCATTTTATGATTCCTGAAGGCAATTAAGGCTACAATTGGTGCACTTATTCCCGAAAGTAAATCGTAGTTATGTCCTTCAAAAGTCATTTCCTGAGGAACCAGTTCTTCTTTGAATAATAGAAACAGGAAAATTTCAACGGGTATCCTTATGGTGTGAAACCAGGTGAGATTTTGCAAAGGAATTCTTCCAATCATTTGTTTCCCTTTAGCTGAAATAAAACCAACCATGATTAATAAAATCAATGGAAACACACTAAACAAAACCAATCTTGGAGGCACTGAATTTTCATCCAGATAAAATCCTGTCCACGCAACATAGGATTGAACCATAATCCAGATTGTTGCAAGCATGAAAAATAGTGGTGACCTTAGAATCCTGCTGAACCAGGCCATTGATAATATGGCAAGTAGCAGAAATAACCCGGCAAAAACAGGCG
>JAGQVC010000373.1 GCA_020438185.1 Bacteroidota bacterium | reverse complement strand
AGTTGGTCGAATTCCGAACACTAAAAAGTTGATTGGTTACAGTAATTATTATCGAATCAAAGTAGGAGATTACCGAATTGGATTTGAATTAGTAAATTTCACTGAGATTAGAATGATTACAGTCTTGCATCGAAAGGACATTTATAAGAAATTTCCTTAAGAGACGAACAATTAACCAGATGCATATAACAACAAATTAGCTCTATTTGGGCTTCCGGTGGAAATCGGGGCGATTCGTTTTTTATTACTTTAGTGCTCGGACGAGCGGCTTTTCGGTTTCAAATCCCAAACAGCGCAAATCTGCAAACGTTAGCGTCCATTGGTTTTTAATAATTTCTTACTTTGGTTGTGTTGAAAGTTTTACTTTTGATAAAGTGAGATTGAAACAATAAATAAAAAGTTAATTGATGAAAAAGATTTTCTCAATTTTAGGTTTACTTACAGTGGTTGGGATTTGCAATGCACAATCCCAAATTGTTAAGCGCATTCATCTAAGTGGCGGAGCTGAAATCAACATTCCAGTTGACAATTTAGATAACGTCAGATTTGTTGAAGAGGGCGGTTCTAAATATCTGAAAGTCTTTCAGGAATCAGGGAATAATGTGTCAATTGCAGTATCAGAAATTGACAGTATTACACACACTCTTACAGATGAGTTAGTTATAGAACCAAATCAATTGGGAGAATTGACATTAACAAGTGTAAGTGGAATTGTTAGAAATCAATTGGGTGTGCCTGTTTTTGGAGCGAAGATTAAGGCAGGTTATGGTACAGCGGAGACTTTTACCGATAATAACGGTGTTTTTTTTCTCAATGATATCATCGTTTATGAAAAACTAGGTTACATCACTATCTTAAAAGAAGGTTATCATCAGGCATCACGTAGCTTTTTACCTTTTGAAACCGGCAGCAATCGGGTGAATGTGCAACTCTTAACAATGTCACAATCTGGAAGTTTTAGCTCTGTGAGTGGAGGATCAATTACATCAGAACTTTTGCAGCTAAATTTTCCGGCAAATTCTGTTGAGCAAAACGGTCAACCATACTCGGGAACGGTGAATGTCTATGCAACAGCTCTTGATCCTTCATCATCGGAAATGTTCGATCAAATGCCAGGTGAACTATTAGGCGGAATGAATGACTCATTGCGACTCTTGCGTTCTTTTGGCATGGCAAGTATTGAATTACGAGACACCAACATGAATGAACTAGCATTGGCCGAAGGAATCACAGCAACACTCTTTTTCAACATTCCATCAGATATGCAGGCAGATGCTCCAGAAACAATCGACTGGTGGAGTTTCGAAGAAACACTCGGTATTTGGAAACACGAAGGAGAAGCAATCAAACAAGGCAATCAATATGTTGGACAAGCAAGTCATTTTTCCTGGTGGAATTGCGATGTGCCGGAGAACTTCAACGATTTTCATGGTTCAGTAAATACAGCCGATGGAACGCCCATTTCCGATGCATTAGTCAATGTTGTGACACCAAATTTGGGAACAGGAGTTACCTACACCAATTCTGATGGCGAGTTTAGCGGCCGTGTTCCGAAAAACCAACTATTAAACTTGCATGTTTACCTGACTTGCGAAACTACCAATGACTGGGACTTAGTTTTCAGTGAAGAATTTTCAAGTGCTACAGAACCAATTGTCGGTCAATATCAGCCTGCAAGTTTGGATGGAAGATTTCCAATAAGTGGAACAGTTACAAATTGCGAAGGACAACCTGTAGAATCAGGTTATGTTAGAATTGGTCCTGTGATTCATCTTACAAACAACGGTGAATTTACCGTTCAAGTTTGTTCAACGGGCAATTATGTTGTTGGTGGGTTTGATAGCACCGATCCTGATACAATCAGAGCTAGTGAATTTGATACTATTCAAGTCGGAGCCAATGGAATAGATGTAGGAGAATTACAGGCTTGTCTTGAAATTTATGGAAGTGTGACCGATATTGATGGGAATATTTACCCAACAGTTTTGGTAGGATATCAGTGGTGGATGACCGAGAATCTAAAATCGACTCACTTTGCAGACGGTTCAGAAATACCCAATATTACTGACAATACCGAATGGCCAGCACTTTCTACACCTGCTTGGTGTAATTATCAAAACATAGC
>JAGQVC010000372.1 GCA_020438185.1 Bacteroidota bacterium | reverse complement strand
GGTAAGTGCATTTTCCGAAACCTCATTGAGCAGCTCAGGATGAGCAGTCAACTTATTGAAAATCAAACGATACGATTCTAAATCGTTGGCCTCAAAAAGGTGTTTTCCGGCTACCGCCGGGATGCCTTCTTTGCCTATTGCACTTGTTATCAAAGGAATACCCTGCATAAGACCTTCGATGATTTTTACCCGAACTCCGCTACCGCTAAGCAAGGGAACAATCATCACTCCGGAATTGCGCATAAACTCCTGTGCATCATCTACTTTAACTACAAAAACGCCTTCATTTTCGAGCGTCCCGAATTTGGCGGGCATTCCCTTGCCTGCAATTCTGCAAACTATGGAAGGGTGATCTCGCTTCAGCACCGGCCACACATCACGAAGAAAATGCTCCATTCCTTCGCGGTTCGGGCGCCAGTCCATCGCTCCAATGTGAAAAAATTCCGTTCCGCTAAATTTCATTTCCGCCTTCGGCGGGATGTCGAATCCAATGCTTACAGTGCTGAGCTTTTTCTGAGGAACCGAAGCTGCTATTACCGCAGCATCCTGATCTGAAATAGCTATAATAGCATCCGATTTTTCCCAGATTTCCTGTTCCTCCTTTTTCAGAGCTAATGCCAGCCGCCTCAGATACCACCTTTTTAAGGGATTTGATTCAGCCTCTGCCATCCGATCCCAAATAAGGTGTTCAATATTATGGCTTCGCAACACTACCGGCAAGTCTTTGCCAAATCCATGTTTCATCCACCCGGCAAGGGTGAAAATACCTTCTGCAAGAATGACATCCGGTTTAAAAGTAGCAATAACATCCGAAATATCCCGGCATGCCGCCTCGGAAGCAAAACGGCTTAGATTATATGATTCCCCGCCGAGCAAATCACGCAAAGCGGGAAACACCTTCACACGTGTATCTATGAAAAAGCTTTTCGAAATCCCCTGCGCCCGATCCTGCGCAGAAGCAGGATGCGACGGAGTTTCAATCATCCATGAAAAAACCTCGGCTCCGTTTGCCCGAAGCCCTTCGGCAAGTGACTTCATAGCGAGCTTTCCGCCATCGGGACGGCCCGATAAAGGCTTATGGCAAAGCTGAAGTATCCTCATTGTTTGGCGGCCGGCTTTTTCAATTTACCGAAAATGCGTCTAAAAAACTTCAGGTACGCATCCCGGTCAAACAAAGCAGAATCGGTAGTGGCTTTGTAACTCAAAAACAATCCCATTGGCAGCAACACACTCGACGATAACCACATCCCCCAGAATGGGGTAAGCACACCCTCGCGGGCCAGTTTCTCGCCTGTAATGGATATCATGTGGTACAAAATAAAGAATACCAGTGAGAAAATTACCGGCATCCCAAGTCCGCCTTTACGCACAATAGCACCAAGCGGAGCACCAATCAGTAATAAAATCATGCAGGCGAACGACAAAGTAAATTTGCGATGCCATTCAATATCGTGTCGGTTTATCCGCTCCTGATCCTGATCAAAATTCTGCATCGAATAATCCACGGTACTTTTATTCGACCTGAGGTTGTTCATTGCGGATTCGTAAATCCTGATTTTCTGCGATGTATTGAAGTTTTCCAGCACATGCAGCTCAGACCTGAGTTTTTTCTTATTCAATTTCCCGGACTCTTGTCTGGATTGCTCCAATTCCTGCTCCTGAGCCAACCTGCTTAGTTTTACCCTGGTAATCAGCCTCATAATATTGGGGTCGCTTGTATCCATGTTTGCAAGCACCGAATCATTAAAACTGCTGTACTTATAAGCACTGTCGCTCATTGCGATTGAATCGGGAATAACTTCTTCCTCTTCTTTTGCAACAATTGGCTTGCCCGGCTTAACCGGTTCTTTCCACACAGTTGAATACGTTTTGGTACTATCGAAAAACGGTCCGTGAAACAGCACACCCGGCAAATAACTCTGCTCCTTCTGCAAGGCAGCTCTCAACGTATCGGCCGACAACTCAAGCTGCTTAAGATTGAGCATCTGGTAGTTTCGTTTGTAAAGACTTTCATCGGTTTTGGTCATTTCAAACACCGACAAATCGAACCGAATTAATTCTTCCCTGAAATTCTCTCTTAAAAACGGATAGCGACCCGATTTTCTCCGCCCCGGTTCCGCTTCGGTATAC
>JAGQVC010000371.1 GCA_020438185.1 Bacteroidota bacterium | reverse complement strand
TACTCCACGACAAGTTTCCCAATCATTTTCGGGAAATGTCCGGGATAAGTGCAGATATAATTATAGGAACCGGCCTCAGGTGCAGTAAACTCAAGCGTAATTGTTTCTGATGGCTGGGCAAGACCTGTATGAGCAATAATATTTTCATTTTCAGGAATATAATCTTTGTCCTGACCGGCTGCGATTCCTGCAGTTGCCACATCTTGCCCGCTTCCTAGTTTTACAAGAACCCAATTGTGAATCATGCCTTCAGCAGTATTGTCATTTACCAGCGTAAGCTTCACCTTATCTCCGGACTTTACTTTAGCCGACGCGGGTTCGTAAGCCATATCAGCCATCGAGTTTCCGGTTACGTGAATGGTTAATTCCGCTACTCCGGGTGTAGCAGACTCCTGAGGTGCTGCAACTTCTTCGGCAGGTGCGTTGTGGTCTTCTGCAGGTTCGTTATTATTTCCGCCGCAGGCGGAAAGTAAAAGCACAGATGCCGCAAAAATTAGGTTGACTGTTTTCATATCATTGATTTTTAGGTGTTAACAAGCAATAAATAGATTTGTTCGGCATCAAAAGTACAAAGCGTCATCGATCGAAAAGTGATATTGGTCACTAAATATGGATGAGCAATTGTTGAAACCTCAAAAGATGTTAACAATCCTGCAAAAAGGCTGCTCCTTCAATATCTTTGTTTCATGGATAGTTACATTGTTTCAGCGAGAAAATACAGGCCGGCAACTTTTAAATCGGTAGTGGGTCAGGAGGTGATTACTTCCACCCTGAAAAATGCCATCCGCACCGGCCAGCTTGCTCAGGCTTATTTGTTCTGTGGCCCACGCGGTGTTGGTAAAACCACCTGTGCACGGATTCTGGCTAAAACGCTTAATTGCGTAAATGTTTCAGGCGAAACAGAACCTTGTAATTCCTGCGATAATTGTAAGGCCTTCAATGAAAATGCTTCGTTCAATATTCACGAAATGGATGGAGCTTCCAACAATGGTGTGGATGAAATACGAGCCCTGATCGAAAAGGTAAGATTTGCACCTCAATCCGGTAAATACTCCGTTTTCATTATAGATGAGGTTCACATGCTCTCGTCAAGCGCATTTAATGCATTCCTTAAAACACTGGAAGAACCGCCTCCTCATGCCATTTTCATTCTGGCTACAACCGAAAGGCATAAAATCCTCCCTACCATTTTATCTCGTTGTCAGGTATTTACCTTTAACCGCATAGGTGTGGATGATATAGCCAATCACCTTGCCTGGGTTGCCGCGCAGGAACAAATTGAGGCTGAGCCGGAGGCCCTTCATGTTATTGCACAAAAAGCCGATGGCGGATTAAGAGACGCGCTGTCGATGTTTGATCAGATTGTGAGTTTCTCCGGACAAGATCCTGTGACTTATCTTAAAACCATTGAAAACCTCCATGTTCTCGATTATGACGTTTATTTCAAACTCACGGAATCAATATGGAATGGGAAAATTCACGAAGCATTAATCCTGTTTGATCAGGTCCTGGCGCAGGGCTTCGATGACGCCAATTTTATAGCAGGATTTGCGGAACATTTGAGGAATCTACTTGTGTGTCAGGATGCGAGCACGCTGGTGTTGCTTGAAACCGGCGAAGCAGTTAAAAGCCGCTATCAGCTGCAATCAGCCACCTGCAAACCCGTTCAACTCATTAAAGCACTGGATATCCTGTCGGAGGCAGAAAACAAATTGCGCTTCACCAGAAATCATCGCCTTCAGGTCGAATTAGCTTTAATGCAAATTTGTCTTATTACAACAGCTCAGCCTTCGGCTGAAAAAAAAAGCCCTGAACCTGCAGCACAAATAAATCAGCCAGTTCAGGCAGCACCTGCCTCTGCACCGGTTGCTAAGGTTATGAATTTCAGGACTCGTCCCGAAATCAAAACAGTCTCAGTTAAAGGCGTAACGCAAAAACTAGCCGAGCAAACCAGGGAAGAAGAAAAATCGGGTGAAACTATAATTACCGGGATCGAAGATTTACCATCAGATGCATTTACACAAGATGAGCTCCGTCAGGTATGGAATGCGTACTGTGATATTCTCGTAAAAGACAAACGCAATGCAATGGCCGGCAACCTCACGCTGGGTGAGCCTGTGCTGACATCAGAAAT
>JAGQVC010000370.1 GCA_020438185.1 Bacteroidota bacterium | reverse complement strand
CGTTTGCAGATGTGAGTAATCCGCTGAAAATTGTGCTTTTTTACCGCGATTTTTCACGAATTATTTTTGTGGATAATACCTTAACCGAAAATGGCAATCCGCTGCAGCTTGAGGACCGCGATATGGAACTTGCTTCACTCGCATGTACTTCGTACGACAATGGGTTGTGGCTATACGATCCCGTTCGTTTCGTGTTAGTCCGGTACAACCAGCAATTACAGGAAACAGTGCGTATTACCAACCTGAATCAAATTCTGGGTTACGCACCCGATCCGGATTTCATGACCGAACACGAAAGCGTGCTGTACATCAACGATCCGGCGCGGGGCATCCTCAAATTTGATATTTTCGGCACCTACCTTTCAACAATTCCGCTTAAAGGTTTACGCACCTTTCAGGTGGAAGCCAACTCAGTGTTTTACAGCAATACCAAAGGCAAGCTCATGGCATTCGGACTAAAAACACTTCAAACCGATACGATCACGTTGCCCACGAAATCATACGAAGAATTAAACTGGTGGAAAGACCGTGTTTACCTTCTTTCAGGCGACAGCCTTGCAGCTTACAGGTATTTGCCGGCTCAATGAACTGATTTACCACCGGCAGCCTGCATAATTTGAGTCGTTTCACTGCGTTTTCAACCCGTAATTCTTCATAAGTTCAAACTGCGTTTGTGATGCAGGATTTCAAAAGCATGTAGTTTTACCCGGATAGCCTGAATACAATGAAAATCAGAGTAGGAATTATTTTCGGAGGTCGCTCGCGTGAGCGCGAAATCTCTTTTGCCGGAGGACGAACTGTTTACGATAACCTGGATAAAAGTCTGTTTGAAGCGGTGCCGCTGTTTGTCGACAGCTTCAATCGCTTTATCGAACTCGACTGGGAATTTATTTACAAAGGAAGCATTCGCGATTTTTACCCGTCGGCAGCGCACATACCCGAAAACAAAGGCAATTATCAGATTTACGCAGAATCTGTTCAGGAATTTAGCCACGAAGAATTAAGCAGGCCTTTTGGCCGAACTATCAATCCCGATGAGCTAAGCTCGATGATTGATATTGCTTTTCTGTGCCTTCACGGACCTTTTGGCGAAGATGGCCGCATTCAGGGTTTGCTTGAATATTATGAAGTGCCTTATACCGGTTCCGGAATTCTTTCCAGCTCCATCGGTATCAATAAATTGATTCAGAAAAAACTCATGAAGGCCCAGGGTTTCCCCGGTCCGGAGTTTTTTGCCATCCCACGCGAAGCGTGGATGAATAAGGAAACACATGCAGCCTGGTTCGAAAAAGCAAGCCAGAGTACCGGTTTTCCCTGTGTGGTAAAATCCCCAACCCAGGGCTCTTCAATTGGCGTAAGTGTCATTCAGGCAGGCGATTACAACGGCTTCTGCGAAGCTGTCGATAAAAGCCTCTTCATCCGCCGCATAAGCGGCGAAACATGGAATAAACTCAATCCGGATGAGCGTTTTGAATACATCAGGTCGCTCTGTGATATCCGCGAAGGAATTGGCATCCCGGTGAAAACCGGAAATGAAACCATTGCCCACCCTTACGATTTGGAGCAATTTATAACTGCACATTTCGCCACCGGAAACACCGAAATCCTGCTCGAATCGCTTGATGCCGAAAGCGAAGTGATGATTGAGGGCTTTATTGAAGGCAAGGAATTTTCATCCATTGTGATTGAAGATGAGACCGGTACGCCGGTTTGCCTTCCTCCAACCGAAATCAGAAAAGGGAAAGAAGTTTTCGATTATCGCTCCAAATACTTACCCGGGCTGTCGCGTAAAATCACTCCGATTCAGCTGCCAATCGATCAGATTGAATCTATCCGAACGGCTTGCGAAAATCTGTACAAAGCGCTGGGGTTTGGTGTTTATGCGCGTATCGACGGTTTTATCACCTCCGGTGGAGAGGTCTTTTTGAACGACCCCAACACCACTTCGGGCATGATGCCTTCCTCGTTTTTCTTTCACCAGGCGGCCGAAATCGGCTTCAATCCTTCTCAATTTATTACTTACATAATTGCGACTTCGCTGCGCAAGCGCAGAGATGATTTTAAATATTCGGGCCATGCCGGAAGGCTTTTGCAGCAACTGAATGCAGCACTTGACGGCGAAAAAAACAAGCGTGCACTTAAAAAAC
>JAGQVC010000369.1 GCA_020438185.1 Bacteroidota bacterium | reverse complement strand
CGAATGAACAAACTATACTTTCTTCTTTTTATCTTATTTTCTCAGATTTCTGCTTCAGCACAAGTGCTGGAATTCAGCCTCATTGATTCATACGAAGTAGCAGACATTGAACAAGTTGTAGCTGATTTTGGTGCACCTCAGGGATTTATTACTTCAAGATTTGCTGTAGACTTATACAAGGTTCGCTATCTGACTACAAATCCGGTTGATAATGAGCCGATTGAAGCTTCCGGAGCATTAGCTGTTCCGCGTGGTTTGGATTGCCCTCTTCCTCTGGCCAGTTACCAGCACGGTACAATAGCCGAAAAGGAAGATGTACCTTCCAGAAACAATTACGAAGCGAATATTGGAAAGGTATTTTCATCGAGTGGCTATGTTGTATGCATGCCCGATTACATAGGTCTTGGCGATTCGCCCGGCTTGCATCCTTATGTGCATGCAAAATCAGAAGCCGACGCTGCCATAGATTTGTTAAGAGCAGCGAGACAACTTCAAGATTCATTGGACTTCAATTTGAACGACCAGTTATTTATTTTTGGTTATTCACAAGGTGGCCATGCTACTATGGCATTGCACAAGGAAATTGAACAAAACCACCCTTTTGAATTCACTGTGACCTGCTCGGCTCCAATGAGCGGACCGTATGATTTAAGTGGGGTTCAGGCTGAAGTTATCACTTCAGAAAATGTGTATCCCACACCGGGATATTTACCATACGTAGTACTTTCCTACCAGTCAGTTTATGGCAATTTATATAACAGCCTCAGCGAGGCATTCCTGCCACCTTACGATACTCTGCTTCCCGAATTGTTCAATGGTACTTATTCTATGAGTTATATTAACGAGCAGGTTCCACAGATTCCGAATCAGATGTTGGTGGAAGGGCAACTAGATGACTTTGAAAACAATCCGGATAACCCGATTCGGCTGGCATTGGAGGATAATGATTTGTGGGATTGGACACCTCAGGCTCCTCTGCGCATAATGTACTGCGATGGTGACGATCAGGTCAATTACCAGAATTCAGTAAAAGCCTATGAACGATATGTTGAGAATGGTGCGCCAAACGTGCAGTTCTTTAATTTCGGACCTTTTACTCACAGTGGTTGTGTGCTTTTCTGCTTAATCGCAGGATACAATGCCTTTGAAGCCATGAAAAATTCTTCAAACGGTATGGAGCTTTCCAATTTTGAGTTAAGTGATGCCGGGTTACCCGAACCAAATTCCGGCAGTTTATCTTTCTCCGCCTCCGGCGGGATGATGCCTTACACGTTTACTTTATCCGATACACTCCTTTCTGATTCTCCTTTGTTTGAGAATCTTTTACCGGGTAATTATGAACTGCATGTTACAGATGCTTTGGGATGTTACGCAGACACCAGCATTCATATTGCTACACAATTATCTGCTAGTGCTATTGATGGTGGAGCAATTAGTTTCTTTCCGAACCCGGCATCTGATTTTGTGCATTTTTCAACCCCGGAACCGGGAGAGCTTAAAATATTTACATCAGACGGGAAGCTTGTTGCCCGAATTTCGATGCAAAACAAGGGCATTGAAATAATCCCTGTAGCCACATTTCCTGCCGGAGTTTATCTGGCAGAATTTATCGGCCGTTCAGGCACAGTAACCAATTCGAGAATAGTATTAAATTAATTTTCTTTCTAATCTCGCATTTCTTTATGCAACTTTACACTCATTTTAGCCATCATTTCTGTCATTTAGTCAAAATAAAAATGAATAAAGCCAAATTAATTCTCGTTGCTTGTGTAATGGCAGCGGGTTTTACTTCATGCAAGAAGTGTTACATCTGTACCTGCACCGATCCGAGTACACTTTATGGTTGCACAGTTGCCGGCGAAAAGATTGAGTTATGTGACCAGGGACTCGTTGGTAAATCTTTGCTTTCTGCTCGTGTAATTGAGAAAGAATCGGAAGGTTATACCTGCACATTGAAATAATCAATTCACTTCTTGTTTTCGGAGGCTACAAATACTAACTTTGTGGCAAAGCATATTTTTGCTTAATTAATTGAATATTAACTATTTAACTAAATAATAATGGCATTTGACATCGAGATGATCAGACGGGTTTATTCCTCTTTTCCTGAAAGGGTGAGCGCGGCTCGTAAGGTCACAGGGAAACCACTTAC
>JAGQVC010000368.1 GCA_020438185.1 Bacteroidota bacterium | reverse complement strand
AAGCGCCACTAAAGAAGTCTGAATTGTCCATCATATTATTACTCAGCATGCTTATGGCTCCGCCCGATGCACCCTGGTTGGAAAAGTGATTCGGGTTGGGTATTTCAACTCCTTCGAGTCGCCAGAGCACACCGCGTGGTGAATTCCCACGGACCACAATTTCGTTGTTACCGTCGGCATTAAAAGTAACACCCGCAAAAGACTGAACCATTCTTCCCGGGTCGTTCAGCGCTCCGGCGTAGCGTTTTGTTTCTTCAACCGAAAATTGCCTGGCACTTACCGAAGCAAGTTCATTAATCGCTTCAGTTTTATTCCGGCCGGTGGCCGTGATTTCAACCGTTTTTATTTCCTGTACCTTTTCGGTTAAGTTTATTTCCAGCACAGTTTCTTTGCCTGTACCCGTAACCACATTCGGAATTACGGCCTCCTGGTATCCGAGCATGCGTACATGCACTTCGTAGCGACCAATGGGAAGGTTGCTGAATCTAAAAGTTCCGTCAAGATCAGACTGAACAGCTTTTTCCATTTCGCCCGGAATAAGGAATACCGTTGCTCCCGGAACCGGTGTGCCGGTTTGTATATCGAGCAACTTTCCGCGGATGGTTTGGGTTAGCTGGGGAGCCTGAGCCAAAAGCCTGAGTTGGAACAAAAGAATAGCTGTAAGAATGGTTGGAATTCTCATAATCAATTGGTTTAAAATGGGTTATGTTAGAATCGAACGCTCAGGTGCGCTCCCGGCCACATGGTGACGCGTGTTTGCTGATATTGCTTGTCGTAAATGTTGTAGGGAGAAACGTTTTTCAAATCGAGGAGATTTTCCTGATTGAATTTGCTCACGGTTAGTACATTGAAACTAGGCCCGGCCATGATTGCAAAGTGTTCTGTAGCCTGCCAGCTGAAACCGAGTTTGGCCCGGCTTAGCAGATTGAGGTAATTTGACCAGATGTCGCTTCGGTTAATTTGTGAAGCGGTTAGATCGAGTGAAATGCGGAGTTTGCCATATGGTTTGAGCATGGAACCAACGCCATAACCGAGACCCCAGTAGAAATCGGGCCCTGTGCGGGCCGATACTGAAATGATGTTGTAAAAAGCCTGACTACCAGTTTTGAGTGAAAGATTGCCATAAAAAGTTTCATCGCCGCCTAATTCAAGAGCCAGCATTCCGCCTTTACGAATAAAACTCAGGAAACCGAAGGGTGTACCACTTTCGAGCGAATCGGCAATGTTTATAAAGCCAATCTGGCTGCCTGCCAGCGTTCCGGCCACGTTCATGAAACCCGAAACTTGTGCACCTTTCATGTATTTGGGTGCCAGATTCATAAATCCCGATATCTGAGCTCCGGTGCAGGTATCAACAGACATGTTGTAATAACCGGCAAGTTGAGAACCGGTGGTTTTGGAGCCTGAAATATTGGCAAAGCCTGCAGCCTGAAACCCGGTGAAGTTTTTCCGGTTAAGATTGAGAAATCCGGCGAGCTGGCCACCTTCGGCAGTTCCGGTTACCATGTTTGAAAATCCCGCCAGTTGCAGTGCCATGGTGCTATCAGAAACTACGTTTGAAAATCCTGCAATTTGAACACCTTCGGTTCGCTTCTGATTTACGTTGGCAAATCCTGCTATCTGAATACCCTGGGTTGAACCACCAACCACATTTGAGAAGCCGGCTATCTGAGTGCCGGTCATGCCGCCTTTTAATATGTTGGCGAAACCACCCAGTTCAAAACCTTCCAGTCCTCCGGCGTAGCCGGCAATTAAGTTGAATGAAATCTGGTTTACTGATGAAACATTCATGCTCCCGTTGGTGCTCAAAGGAGGAATGAATGAAAACTGGACCGGATAAATTTTGCAATCGCTGCTATCCTGGGCATTTCCGCCGAAGGCGAGAAGCATAAAGGACAAAGTGAGAATGAGGGATTTCATGATGTGATTCGTTTATGCATGTGAAACACACCAATTTGAATCTACCCCTATGCTTTTGATTAAATAAATTTAAAACCATTTAAAACAGGGGGTTCCGGCGCTTTAATCTTCTATAAGAATTCCCATTTTACCCATCCGGTAGTCGCGCATCGCAACCAGCAATTCGGTTTCGTTGCTCATCACAAATGGTCCCCTCGAAGCCATCGGCTCATTCAGGGGTTTGCCACTCATAAATAACAGG
>JAGQVC010000035.1 GCA_020438185.1 Bacteroidota bacterium | reverse complement strand
TGTTTTTGAGCGTGCAGGTAAAAGTAAGTAAGGACTGGCGTGACAATGAACGTCAGCTAAAAAGATTCGGATATTTGTCCTGAGAATTATGAGTAATATAGTTGCAATTGTTGGCCGCCCGAATGTGGGAAAATCTACTTTGTTTAACCGACTCACCGAGTCGCGCGACGCTATTGTGGACGAAATGGCCGGTGTTACGCGTGACCGCCATTATGGAAAAGCAGAATGGCAGGGCCGCGAATTTACCTTGATTGATACAGGCGGATACGTGAGCGGATCGGAGGATATTTTTGAAGAGGAAATTCGCTCTCAGGTTAAAATTGCCATTGAGGAAGCTGATATGCTTCTTTTTGTCGTTGACGTTACGATGGGTGTTACTGATCTGGACCGTGATGTGGCTGATGTAGTTCGCCGTTGGTCCAGAAAAACCATGCTCATTGCCAATAAAGTGGACAACCATGACAGGATTTCTATGTCAGCTGAATTTTATTCACTTGGTTTGGGTGATCCGTTTTGTATTTCTTCTATAAACGGTTCCGGAACCGGCGACATGCTGGATGAGTTGGTAAAATACCTTCCGGAACAAGTTATTGAAGACGATGAAGACCTTCCGCGAATTGCAGTTGTTGGCCGGCCGAATGTTGGGAAATCTTCGTTTGTGAATGCACTTTTGGGCAAGGACAGAAACATAGTGACTGATATTGCCGGAACTACTCGCGACACTATTAATACCCGATACAAGGCATTTGGCCACGATTTTTACCTGGTTGATACCGCCGGATTGAGAAAAAAGGGGAAAGTGCACGAGGATGTTGAGTTTTATTCGGTGATGCGCACTGTAAAGGCAATTGAAAATTGCGACGTGTGTATTTTAATGCTGGATGCTACAGAAGGAATCGAGGCACAGGATTTAAATATTTTGTGGCTGGCACTGAGGAATCACAGAGGCGTTGTAATTCTGGTTAATAAATGGGATTTACTCGAAAAGGAAACCAATACCAGTCGCGATTTTGCCGATAACATTAAAAAGCGGATTGCACCTTTCAGAGATGTGCCAATTATTTTTACTTCAGCTACTCAGAAGCAACGTTTGCTGAAAGCAATTGAAGAAGCCGTTAAGGTTTATGAAAATAGAAAAAGGCAAATTCCAACAAGAAAACTAAACGATTTTATTTTACCTGTGGTTCAGGATAATCCGCCACCGGCGGTGAAAGGTAAATACCTTAAAATTAAATACGCCACACAATTAAAATCGGCGTATCCGCAATTTGTGTTTTTCTGCAATCTTCCTCAATATTTTAAGGAGCCTTACAAAAGATTTATCGAAAATAAATTACGCGAAGAATACGATTTTACCGGTGTACCCATTCAAATCTTTTTCCGGGCTAAATAATTCTTTTTCTGAAGAAGCGACTTTTCCAATTCTCAGAGCTGAAATCAGTTCTGGTAATCAGTCCATAAATAAGGGCGATAGTTGAGAATGTACCTGCGGAAATTGCCATAATCGGCACTTTCATTAATATTGATTTAAAAGTATTCGGATAATTAAATATCCCGGCGAAGCCGGAAATAACGGCAATAATAAATCCAATAATTAATGATGAAACTACCATGCTTTTAAAATCACGGTACGGATATTTTAATATTGGAAAATACCAGGGAATTTTATCTCCCCATTCGCATAAAAATTCATATTTCCCGGCTTCGCCTGAAGCAAATAATAACGGGGCTTCATAGGCATTGTGAAGTAAAAAAAATCGGGGCGAAGCCAGAATAAAAAACTCACAATTTTTGTGGTGATTAATATGCTCGTATGATTTTATTTTAGCAATAACTTCGAACGGAATTTCGCCGCAGTAAAGTCCTGCAGGTAAAAAACGCTGCCGGTAAACAGTGCACAATTCTTTTATTTTCTCTTCGGTGTATTGAAGCTTTTGCTCAGGTTCCCTAAAGCGCGCATTGGCACCGGCGGCAATAAAGGAACCCCTTCCGAAATGACCTAAAACCTCTTGTTCGCGGCGCTTCGAAAAATCAAAAATAAATTTAACCTCCTCAATCAGCGATTGAAAACCCGTGTCTTCAGGAAGCTCCATTTCATTCATAATATCAGTAGTAACGAACAGAATTTATAATCTGTTCAAATCACCCCTTTTTTTCGCCCACAAAATAATCATCCTGATTTTTAAACAGAACATTAAACGTGGTTAAACTACCATAAATTCGGGTGATATATTGCTGCAAATCAACTTTTTCTGAATCGCTCAGCACATTGTGTGAATTAATTTGCTGCTCCAAAACACGCAAGCGGTCGCGCACCATAACAATTTTATGGAAAAAGGTTTCAACAGGCACTTCTTTTGGCTTCAGGTTGCGATCCTCGGGTTGAAGAATCAAAGTGCCGCCTTTCCATTTTTCGCCTAATTCAACCGTTCCCTGTAAATCGGAAAACTCTGATAATATTCTGCGAAGCGTTTTTTCAATTTGCGGCATCGACTCAACACCGGCCTCTGAGGCCGGTGCTTCATCGGCTTCGAAGAATTCTATACCTTCCGTTCTAACCGAAATATCCATATTACCACGGTTGGGAAAATGTACCGTTAAAATGGTTCCGTTTACATCTTGAATACTTCCTTTTCCGTAAAGCGGGTGCTTTACAGACATTCCTTTTTTGGGAGAATTTTCCATTTTTAAATATATTAAAAAAGCCTCTGCTGTTGGGCAGAGGCTTGCTAAGATCAATTATTATTTTAAACAGCAGCTGCCTTACGGGTACTTTTTTTGGCAGCAGGTTTTGCTTTTGCAGCTTTACCATTTGAAGAAGCTGCCTTTTTAGTTGCAGCACCAATGCCGAAACCTTTTTTCAATGCATCCACATAATCCAGTTTTTCCCAAGGGAAAAGCTCAACTTTCACTTTAACTTCGGTTTTCTTGCCTTTGTTGAATACTTTGGTTAGAACCTGTGGCTCTCTTCCCATGTGTCCGTATGCAGCTGTTTCGCTGTAGATTGGCGTTCTAAGTTTAAAACGCTGTTCAATTGCGTAAGGACGCATATCGATAAGTTCACCAACTATACGGGCGATTTCGCCATCCGATTTACCCACTTTAGCAGTTCCGTAAGTATTTACGTATAAACCAACCGGCTCGGCAACACCAATTGCATAAGCAACCTGCACAAGTACTTCATCACACACTCCGGCTGCAACAAGGTTCTTTGCAATGTGGCGCGTAGCATAAGCAGCAGAGCGGTCAACCTTTGAAGGGTCTTTCCCTGAAAATGCACCACCTCCGTGAGCTCCTTTTCCACCGTAGGTGTCAACAATAATTTTACGACCGGTAAGGCCTGTATCGCCGTGCGGACCACCGATTACAAACTTACCGGTTGGGTTGATGTGATATTTGATTTTATTGTTGAACAATGCCTGAACACGCTTAGGCAACTTTTTCATTATACGCGGAACAAGAATGTTAATCACATCTTTCTTGATCTGATCAAGCATTTTCTTTTCTGCATCAAAATCGTCGTGTTGTGTAGAAACCACAATAGCATCGATTCTAACAGGCTCATTATTGTCGTTGTATTCAATAGTAACCTGCGATTTTGCATCCGGACGAAGGTATTTCATTTGTTTTCCTTCGCGGCGAATATCTGCCAGTTCGCGCAACAACAGGTGCGATAACTCAAGCGGAAGCGGCATGTAATTGTCGGTTTCGCGACAAGCATAGCCGAACATCATTCCCTGGTCTCCGGCGCCTTGTTTCCATGGATCTTTTTTCTCGACACCCTGATTGATATCGGGTGACTGCTCATGAATGGCAGAAAAAATTCCGCAGGAATTAGCTTCAAACATGTACTCCGATTTCGTGTAACCGATTTTGCGGATTACTTCACGGGCAATATCCTGAACATCAAGATATGCTTCAGATTTCACTTCACCGGCAAGAACAACTTGTCCTGTTGTAACAAGCGTTTCGCAAGCTACTTTAGAGCTTGGATCCTGAGCAAGAAAATGGTCAATTAGGGCATCCGAAATCTGGTCGGCTACCTTATCCGGGTGTCCTTCTGAAACAGATTCTGAAGTGAATAAGTAAGGCATTGAATTGAGTTTTAAATGAATGGGTGGCAAAAATACGGACTTGCCTTGTCAATACAAACGGTAAAATGCAGGAAATTCAGCTTAATTTTTGGTGAGTTTCTGGAATACTTCTTCAAGCTTAAGCTCGCGGCGGTTAATGGTTAGCACGGTAACCTGTTTTTCAACGGCCATTTTAAATATTTCGGGGCGTATGTCTTTCTCGCCTTCGGCGGATATTTCCAGCGTATTATCGGCAATTTGCCGGATGCTTGTCACCCCTTCAATTTTGCGGAAATCATGCACATTAGGCAGGCGGTCAAATTCCACCAGAATGGTGAAACCACGGGATTGATTTTTTGCCAGCTCTGAAGTTTTACCATCTGCAACAATACTACCCTGATTAATAATGATTACACGGTCGCAAATGGCTTCTACCTCCTGCATGATATGCGTTGAAAACATGAGTGTTTTTTCCTTGCCGATGGTCCTGATTAACTCGCGGATCTCGGCCAGCTGATTGGGATCCAGCCCGGTTGTAGGCTCGTCAAGAATTAAGACTGCCGGGTCGTGAATAAGTGCCTGGGCCAAACCAACTCGCTGACGATAACCCTTTGACAGAGCAGCAATTTTTTTATGTTTTTCACGCTCCAGACCGGTCACGGCAATCATTTCGGCAATGCGCCTGTTTTTATCTTTCAGATGATGAAGTCCTGCAATAAATCCAAGGTATTCAGTGACATACATTTCCAGGTACAAGGGATTGTGTTCAGGCAAATAACCTACGTTTCGCCTTACATCCATACTTTGGCTCAAACAATCAAATCCCGCAACTTTAACCTCTCCCGCCGTAGGCGGAATGTAGGTTGTGAGGATTTTCATCATGGTTGATTTACCGGCTCCGTTCGGACCCAGAAAACCCAGTATTTCACCCTTATTTACGGTAAAGCTAACATTGTCGAGCGCTTTTTGCCCGCCATACAACTTGCTTACGCCTTTAACTTCTATCGACACGATCTGTAATTGTTATTGCAAATAAACGTAAAATAATGCTGAAGAATTTCAACTTATTGATTATTCAAATAAGTCAAAATCAATATAGAGCGAACCTCCGATTTCAATTATAAATTTTTGATGAACAAAATTTCCAATCTATTCCTAATTTTGGAATCAGTCTGGTCGGGATAAATAGAGTAGCCTCTTTGGCTAAACCCAAATACAATTATGAAACTTCAAATTCTTTCCGGTACCTTATTGAGGCAGTATCAGGGATCGCTTGCAACAAATCCGGATCTAATTATTGAAGGTTTAGACAGATTAGAAACTCCTGTTGATTATTTTAAATTTTACAATTCGGTTTCATCGGTTTATTCTTCCAGAATAGAAGGAGAGGATATTGATTTTGACAGCTATTTCAAGTACAAGTTTCTTCGTGTAAGTTACAAGCCTGATTATACAAAAAGAGCTGATGACTTATATCAGGCTTATGAATTTATTTTTGAAAATGAACTTATTTTTTCTAATTTAAAAAAAGCACATTCAATATTAACTGCTAACATTCTTCCTTTATCTCAGCAAGGATTTATCCGGACTAATCCGATGTTTGTGATTAACAGTGAAGATAAAATTGACTACGTTGCAGCTGAGCCGGGCAAAGTGGAGACTGAATTGGGAAAACTTTTTTCTGATATTGAGATACTTTTAGAAGCCGATTTAAACCCAACAGAAATACTTTATTGGGCTGCATTTATCCATTTGGTTTTTGTAAAAATTCACCCATTTCAGGATGGTAACGGTAGAACTGCCAGGCTTCTCGAAAAATGGTTCTTAATAAATAAAATTGGAAATAAGGCTACTGCAATTCAGCTTGAAAAAAATTATTATCTGAATTTACAATCCTATTACAGAAACCTGAAATTATTAGGAATAGATTATGAATTTCTCGATTATAATCAAGCTTTGCCATTCCTTTTAATGACTGCAAAAGGCTTAATAAATCAATGATTTTTGTTTGCAAAATTACCTTACACAGATTTCCAAAGACCATTATTAATTTCCGGATTTATCAGGATTATTCAACGCGAATTTGAACGCATACCGGAGCGATTTATTTGATTTTTTAATCATACCATTCCTCTCATTTCAGAGGTACTGTATCATGAAAGAGAGACAGGCTTCATCCTGCGACAGCAGAAATAAATAATTAAAATAAGTGCTTTTCTGCATGGTAGGACGAACGCACCAGCGGACCACTTTCAACGTATTTAAATCCTAATTTTAATCCGTACTCTTTATATTCAGCGAAGCGCTCCGGTGTAACAAACTCCGCAACAGGTAAGTGTTTGGGTGTTGGTTGCAGGTATTGACCCAATGTTAAAATATCCACATTTGAATTTGCCAGATCCTGCATCGTTTCTCGGATTTCTTCATCCGTTTCGCCCAGACCAAGCATTACACCTGATTTGGTTTTACAGCCGCCATCCTTTAATCTCTTTAATACCTCCAGACTGCGGTCGTACTGGGCCTGAATACGCACCTGACGTGTAAGGCGGCGAACGGTTTCCAGGTTGTGAGAAACAATTTCGGGACGAATATCAATTATGCGCTGAAGGTTTTCCCATTTTCCCATAAAATCGGGAATAAGCGTTTCAAGTGTGGTACCGGGGCTTTCGCGGCGAATAGCTGCAACTGTTTCTGCCCAGATAATAGAACCGCCATCCTTTAAATCATCGCGATCAACCGAAGTAATTACGGCATGCTTCACTTTCATGAGCTTTACCGAATTGGCAACGCGATTGGGTTCCTGCCAGTCAACCGAAGTTGGCATTCCGGTGGCAACCGCGCAAAAACCGCATGAACGTGTACAAATATTACCCAAAATCATGAACGTAGCAGTTCCTGCTCCCCAACATTCGCCCATGTTCGGACAATTTCCACTTTCGCAGATTGTATGCAGTTTATGTTCGTCAACCAACTGACGTACTTGCGCGTACTCCTTGCCTGTAGGTAATTTTACACGCAGCCAGTCCGGCTTTGTCCGTTTCGGTTTATCTTCAGTTTTAGGTGTTATTTGTTCCATTTCTTTCCAACCAGAATACGCAGAAAAAAGGTAAAGAAGTAATGCGAAGGTTCATTAAATGCCATAATTGGAATGGCATTCGGATAAATATCTATACAGCTTCCTACCTCCACGATGCGAAGTCTTTCCTTTTCTTTGCCAAATTCAAAATCAAGAGCAGCACTGGCGTATAATCCGGGATAAATTCTGCTCTCATCCCAGCCCTTTAATCCCGATGCTCGGCCGGCAATATTATCAGGGTAATGATTATCAGGATTGTACCTTTCGATTCTTTCAGTCACTCCGTTCTGATCATCGAAATAGTAAACCGAGAGGTAAATTGGTTTTGCAATTCCGAACGAAGCTCCGCCGTAGGCACTCCATGATATTTCAACACTTCCTTTCGATTCCTTTGGGTTTAGCGTTTTTCTAATTCCAATGCCGCTTCGCGCGATGAAAACCGAGTTCAGTTTCCCGTATATATAACCGGAATTGTTATCGCTAAAGGGGTTTACGCTTTTTACCTCTTTGGGATGCTTCATGTTGAGAAGCTGAAAGTCGCCCTGTAAACTTGAATATCCGCTCGTCATTTTCCCCGGGCGGTAAGTAATGCCCAAGCCTCCCGAATGCACCAGAACACCGAAAGTTTGAATTCGGTTGTAAAGAATCCCTTTTTCTTCAATGTCCTTAACTTCCTCGAACTGCTGCGAAAATACGGGCATTTGCAGGCAGCAGGAAAGTAAAATAATGAGTGTTTTTAGGTACTTTTGAGGCACGAAGCAAAGATACAACAGAAATTCAAGGCAGCATGACAACCATTTCATCCCGATATCTGGGACAGTTACGAACCGAACAAACACATCTCGCATCAGGCAGCACCTTCAAAACCGATGCTCCTACTGACAACCACGGAAAAGGGGAATTGTTTTCGCCAACAGATACCGTTTGCGCTGCACTTAGTGCCTGTATGATAACCCTGATGGGAATTGCGGCCAACACACATAAAATCGAAATAACCGGATTACAGGCAGAAGTGACCAAAATTATGGCTTCAGATCCGAGGCGTATTGCCGAAATCGTAGTTCGTTTTTATGATTTCCCTGTGAAACTGAGCGAGAAGGAGCAAATTATTTTGGAGCGGGCGGCCCGAACATGTCCGGTTGCATTGAGTTTACACAGCGAACTCGTGCAGACCATTAGCTTTGAATGGCCCTGAAATTAATGCAGCAGGCTTGCGTGAATCATGTGATGGGTATGATTCGAGACAACTTTTTTGTCCTTTATTATAAGTAGCTGTGGCGATTCATGCTCCACCTGATAATGGTTTGCAATTTCGTCTGAAATATCCCGATGTGCCAGCAAATCAAGGAAATACACAGGCATTTGAGAATCCGCTTTTTCCAGACGGTTTAAAGCCATCGAACTAATGGAACATCTGGTGCTGTGCTTGAAAATGGCAACACCCTGAGGTGTTTCCTGCGACATCCGGTCAACTTCATCAAGTTGAGAGATGTCTTCTAACCTGATCCAGTCTAACATGCGTCAGGAATGCTTCGCCTCTTTAGGAATTTGATTTTGCCCGTATGCAGGACAATCAACTTTTCTTGCTCTGCAGGATGACATCACAATACCTAACAACAGAGCCAGTGCGAAAACCGAAGCAGCTTTTTTCATTTGATTAAAATTCAGGTCAAAATTAGTGTTTTTTGACTTACGACCTGACTTCTTTCTTCACTTCCTCTTTTTTACTGTATGCCGGGCAATCTATGCGTGAAACGCATGATGATAAACCGAAAACAAAAGCAGCCAGAAGAAGCAGAATCCCTTTTTGAGTCTTCATGATAACATGTTCTTGATTAGGTAGATTTGTGCTCTAACGGGATTTCGGTTGTTTGGGTTACTATAGGGTAACGCGCTTCCCGGAATTGCAGTATATGTAAGTGCTATTTAGTGCACATTTCAATCTTATAAAGCCGCACAGCTTTTCATGCACCACTATTTGTAAAGTAAGTACGTTTTAAAGGTCGTGTTTATCTGTCGCTGGGTTTTTTACCGCACTTGTATTACCAGTACATTATTCCGCATTTCATGCGGATTTTACAATTAGTAACGTTTTATTAACATAAAGTTTACCCCCCCCGTAAAATAATTTGCTTTTGTCAAAACTATTATTTTAATTAGTTGAATTAAAATCAAATTCGACATGAGTAAGATTGTACTAATAATATATGTATGTGTTTTTTCATCGCTTGCAGCTTTGGCTCAAACCCCTGAAATCACCTTTGTGCAAAGTATTCCGGGCGATGTATCAACCGATACTACTTATGATTCCAACGGCAATCCGGTGCTGGCTGTTACGGTGGAAAAATTCATGGAATGCGAATTAAACGATACCACCG
>JAGQVC010000367.1 GCA_020438185.1 Bacteroidota bacterium | reverse complement strand
CCCTTTGTGATATTCGTTGGGACCGTAAACATTGAAGAACTTAAGTCCGGCCCAAAACGGCGGTGTTCTTTGCTGTTTCAAAACCCATTTGTCGAAATCATTTTTACTATCGCCGTAAGGATTGAGCGGCTTTAGTTTTTCTACAACATCGTGACTGTCGCTGTAACCGTGTTCGCCCAGACCATATGTTGCCGCCGAAGAGGCATAAACCAGGGGAATCCCGTTCTCGGTGCAGATTTGCCAGATTTCTTTCGAATAATTCAGGTTGAGGCGATCGAAAATCGCTTTGTCGAATTCGGTTGTATCAGTGCGCGCACCCAGATGAAAAACAAACTGAACCATTTCAGCGTTGCTTTTGAGCCAGGATGCAAAGTCATCGCGGTGAACCTTTTCAGTGAAACGACGCCCTTCCAGGTTACGCAACTTGTCCTCCGGACTGAAATCATCGACCAGAATCAGGTCGTAATATCTAAGATCGTTCAGATAAGCTGTGAGGCAGGAGGCGATAAAGCCGGCGGCACCGGTTATGACAATCATCTTATTTTTTTGGGCAAAGATAAAGGAATTGAAAGCTTTGCTATAGCCTTGAAACAGAGTCTTCTACGCGTTTGGTTAGCATCTCAGGTGTTTCTGAATCAGGTCGCCGCTTGAATTGCTTACCCGTTACATGTTCATACAATTCGATGTAGCGCTCAGACACTTCTTTAACAAACTCGGATGGCATTGCAGGCACCTGTTGCCCTTCTTTGCCCTGGAAACCATTGGCAATCAGCCACTGGCGAACAAATTCCTTGCTTAATTGCTTTTGGGCTTCGCCCGATTTCTGGCGCTCGGTGTAGCCTTCTGCATAAAAATACCGGGACGAATCCGGTGTGTGAATTTCGTCTATCAGACGGATTCTCCCTTCCGAATCTTTACCGAACTCATATTTGGTATCCACGAGAATCAATCCGCGTTCTGCCGCCATTTCGGTGCCTTTGGCAAATAATTTTCTGGTGTAATCTTCCAGAATCAGATAATCCTGTTCCGAAACTATTCCCGTTTTAAGGATGTCTTCTCTCGAAATATCTTCATCGTGGCCTTCCGAAGCTTTGGTAGTCGGGGTTATAATCGGTTCGGGAAGCTGATCATTTTCATTCAGCCCTTCGGGCAGATGAACCCCGCAAAGGATGCGTTTACCCGATTTGTATTCTCGTGCAGCGTGTCCGGCCAGATAACCCCGGATTACCATTTCAACTTTAAACGGCTCGCATTTCAATCCAACCGAAACGTTGGGGTCGGGTGAATCGAGTAACCAGTTGGGGACAAGCGAAGCCGTTGCCCGGAGAAAATGCTCTGCAGTCTGGTTTAACACTTGTCCTTTAAACGGAATGCCTTCAGGTAAAACCACATCAAACGCTGATATCCTGTCGCTTGCGAGCATCACCATCAGGCGGTTGCCGATTGAATATACATCACGCACCTTTCCTCGGTAAAATGCGGTAGTACCGGGTAAATCAAGCTTCAGATCCCTTAGATTCATTGGTGTTTTTTTCGTTATCGTATGCATGAAGAATACGTGTTACCAGTTTGTGACGAATCACGTCGCTGCTGTCGAGATGAATGATCTCAATGCCTTCAACATCCCGCAGAATGCGGATACCTTTTGCAAGGCCTGAAGGCTGGTTGCGGGGAAGATCAATCTGGGTAAGGTCGCCGGTAATCAGAAACTTGGCTGATCGCCCCATACGTGTAAGGAACATCTTAAGCTGAGCTTCAGTAGAGTTCTGAGCTTCATCCAGAATCACAAAAGCATGGTCAAGCGTTCTTCCACGCATAAAGGCAAGAGGCGCAATCTGAATGGTGCCGGTTTCCATGAGGGCAGTCAGTTTATCACCCGGAATCATGTCAATAAGCGCATCGTAAAGAGGTTGCAGATAAGGATCCAGCTTTTCCTTGAGGTCGCCCGGCAGAAAGCCCAGATTTTCTCCCGCCTCTACGGCGGGACGGGTTAGAATAATCCGTTTTACTTCTTTATTTCGAAGGGCGCGAACCGCCAGTGCAACAGCCGTGTAGGTTTTGCCGGTACCTGCGGGACCAATGGCAAAAACCATATCGTTTGCAAAAGAGGCAGTTACTATACGTCGTTGATTCGGCGTTCGGGCTTTTACCACTGTTCCATTAT
>JAGQVC010000366.1 GCA_020438185.1 Bacteroidota bacterium | reverse complement strand
GGACAAGTAACCGCGCATACAACCTGCATATTTTTGAGTGAACGTGGCAGCGAAGGGTACTGCACAGAGCCGTCGGCAATGTTGAGATGAAGATCAAACCCCGGAATTGTATTGTCGTTGTATTTCCCTTTCACAAACCCTTTAAACGAAAGCTTTCCACCCGATTTTACATCCTTAAAATCGGCGGTATAGGTTCCCGGAACAAGAGAAAGGAAGCTTTTAACCTCATTCTGAAGCGCCTCAAAAGTGATGTCCATATCAATATCATCTCCCGGCATGCTCACATATCCCGCGAAGCGGAGAGCCAAATCATTTAATTTAAGCTCATTTTCGAGAAATGAATATTTCGAGTTTTTTAAATCCAAATCAAAAATTGCTTTGTAATCGATTAAAGCCTTATTCAGATAATGCACGCCGTCATACCAAACATCCAGTTTATCAATATTGGTCTGAGTATCCAGTTTTGTATTATCGGCGGTAAAGTCGCCCGAACCGCTGTGATTTAAATTGGCAAGCGTAGTTTTAAATCCAAGCGAACGGTCATCGTAACTGATTTTGGTTTCGCTTATTTCATAATATTTGAGTTTCAGTTTAAATGAGGATTCTTCTGAACTTTCAGCACCTTCTGAATCGCCCTTATCCTTTGCAATATCGTAACTGGCTGTACCATCTTCAAGCACAGTAATATTAATGTTCCCTTTATTTATCCGGATACTTTTGATTGACATATCATCGGCAAACAAATCAAACAATCCGGCTGAAAAGCCGATAGAGGAAGCCGCCACCAGTGTGTCGCCCTGAAAGGGAGCTTTATTGACAATACTTAAATTCTCAAGTTCAACACTCAGATTGGGAAAATTTCGAAAAAGGCTGATATCAATATCGTCGAAACTAAAATTAGCATTTAGTTGCTTATTGGCTTCTTCCTGCACTTTTGCCATTATTTTCCCTTTAAAAGCAATAGGAATAATAATAGCTGCAGCGATTAGGAGAACCAGGATAATTCCGAATATTTTGAGGAGTTTTTTAAGCATAATTTATTTTTTAATTTAACCTTTCAGAGTATTAATTATTGCGTTGCTTCGCAACAGAAAATCGGCAGCTACAAGTGCCGCCATCGCTTCAACAATCGGAACCGCGCGAGGCACCACACAAGGGTCGTGTCGCCCGTGAATGCTAATTACTTCATGCTCGCCCTGTTTATTAACGGTATCCTGCGGACGAGCAATGGAAGCAACCGGTTTAAACGCCGCCCTGAAATATACAGGCGCACCATTCGTAATTCCACCCTGAACGCCGCCGCTATTATTTGCTGCGGTTTCTATCTCGCCTTCGGCGGAAGCCACAAAGGCATCGTTGTGTTGAGAACCACGCAAGCTAGAGCCTGAAAAACCGGAACCGATCTCAAACCCTTTTACGGCATTGATGCTGAGGATTGCTTTGCCCAGTTCAGCATGAAATTTATCGAAAACCGGCTCTCCCAAACCGGCCGGCAAACCCAGTATTTGCGCAGAAATTACACCTCCCGTGGAATCACCATCGTGGCGAAGTTCCTCAATAAGTTCAATCATTTTGTTCGCGGTATCCTCATGCGGACAACGAACGGAATATGCATCAATTTGTTGCCGGTTCAGCACCTGAATGTCATCAGGCATTTGAATCGGGCCTACGGCCGAAACCCATGCTGTAACTGAGATTCCAAAAGTAGCCAGCCATTGTTCGGCAAGTGCTCCGGCCACTACCCTGCTCAATGTTTCGCGTGCCGATGAACGCCCGCCACCGCGATGATCGCGGATACCGAATTTGGATTGCCAGGTGAAGTCGGCATGCGAAGGTCTGTAAACATCGCGAAGATGCTCGTAATCGGCCGGATTTGCATTTTTATTCCGGACCATAAAAGCAATCGGCGCGCCTGTGGTAAGCCCTTCAAACAGCCCTGATAAAATTTCAAGCTTGTCATCTTCCTTGCGGGGAGTGGTAATGCTGCTTTGTCCGGGTTTACGGCGGTTAAGCTGTAGTTGCACCGCCTCAAAATCGGGCCGGAAACCGGCCGGAAAACCGTCAATAATTCCTCCCACGGCTTCGCCGTGCGATTCGCCGAATGTGTGAAGTCTTAAAAGGGTTCCGAAAGTGCTGCCGGGCATGCAGCAAAAGTAAGAGAAAGAA
>JAGQVC010000365.1 GCA_020438185.1 Bacteroidota bacterium | reverse complement strand
ATAGTTCATGCCATTTCAGAGGACATGATTTCAATGGCGGTTTACCCGAAAGCCTTCTTCGATAAATTTAATCCATCGGTGAGCTTCGTAAAATGGGCTGCACTTGAGGTGAAGGATTTTGACCTTATTCCCGATGGAATGGAATCGTTTGTTATTCCTGCAGGGCTGTATGCAGTTTTTCATTACTTTTGATTGAACACAGACCATTCGGTTTACGACTACATCTTTGGAACCTGGATTCCCGCTTCGGAGTTCCAGGTTGATGACAGACCTCATTTTGAGGTCCTGGGAGCTAAATACAAAAACAACGATCCGAATTCCGAGGAGGAAATCTGGATACCTGTCAGACCTAAGAACTAAAAGTGTAAATCATTCCACCTGGTTTAATCCGGCTATCGCCTGATGTTTAATCGATTAATGCAATTTTGGTATTAAAGTGTAAAAATTGCCCGCTTCTGATTTGCCTCCAAAATCAGATACAAGTGTCGATATTTTCATCTTATTCATATCGCTTCCGTAACCGTGTTACTTTAACACCTTTAATTAAAGAAACCGACGGTTTTTCGTCAACCAATTGAAGCTTAGATTTTGTTATATTATTGATTATGTGTTATTTATGAAAATTGCACGCTAATATTAATTTTTATAATTTTAAAACGCATTAGTGTATTGTTAACAATGCTTAAATTATTGTGAAGTCTGCACTGGTGTTAAAACAACTTTTTAAGATATTTTTTTCATTGCTTATAGTCTAAAACTACCTTCAAAATGTACTATCTGCTTAAAAGTGCGCTGACCAGAATTCTTTTGATTGCATTATCACTCGGGGTTCATCAGGCATTTGCCCAGAACGGAATTATTGGTTCAGGGTTCAGCTCAGGCTGGACTAATCCGACCAACATTGGTTATTTCTCGGCTGGCGCCGGAAGCACCAGAATTTATACGGCAAACCCGGGTGGCACCGGTAACCAGTATTTCAGAATGGTTCGGGCCTGGAGTGGTAACAATTCCGAGTTTTCGCCTTCTGCAAGTTGCTGTGGTGGTTGCGACCTGCAGGTAAGCACCTTTAATACTGAGGTATTTGCTGCAAATACCAATTGTACAAATGGCGCCTGGTATATCAACTGTCCCAACACAACCGACAATTACGTATTTAAAACGCCCGACGGCGCCAGCGGAACCTCTTTTGTAGTTTTCAGAGTTCAGGGCGCTGTACAAAGCATTTCTTCCGTTTCGCAGGCTCCGGTTGCAGCTTCAGTTGCAGCTTATCAGCCTGTTGTAGTAACAGCGGTTCCATCTGCTGCTTTGTCAACCGGACAAGCCGTTTACATTCGCTACACAACCAATGGATATTCAACTTCAACGGTTGCCCAGATGTCGCTTAGCGGAGGTAACTACACCTCAACAATTCCCGGTTACGCTCCCGGAACCAATGTGAGCTATTACATTTTCACCTCAGGTACTGCCAATGTGGCTTCGAATGGTTCCAATGCTGATCTTTTCGCAATCAATCTTAACAACAACGGAGGCAGCAACTATACTTACACAGTTGCAAATCTTTACCTGTCTGCTGCTACCGGCGATTACAACACAGGCTCAACCTGGCTTGGCGGAATTGTCCCTCCTTCAGGTGCCGGCATTCAAATTTTAAACACACATAACGTAACACTTAATACTGCAGCAACTGTTTCCTCCATCACAATCAACACCGGAGGAACCTTCACGGGGTCAGATGCCAGTCCGAGAACCTTAACAGTTAGCAACAACACAAGCGGAACTACTTTCAGCAAATCGGGAACATGGGCAAATGGCACCGGAGGAAGCACCGTGAGTTTCGCAGGTTCAGCAATTCATACCATTTCAGGCACTACTACATTCCAGAATGTAAGTACTTCAACCGGAGTAAATTTCGGCGCAGCATCAACCATTTCGGGTAATTTTCAAATTAATGCAGGTGGTTATGTTAGTGCTAATCCACCAACCTATTCGGTTGGATCAATCCTTACATACGCAACCGGCGGTTCTTATGGTCGCGGATTGGAATGGAGCGCTACTTCCGGAGCCGGTTATCCCAACAATGTCCAGATAATTTCTTCTACAACTCTTGACCTTGGAAACGGTGGCACCGGCACTGCTCGTGCCTGCGCCGGTAATCTTACCATTGATGACGGCTGTAGC
>JAGQVC010000364.1 GCA_020438185.1 Bacteroidota bacterium | reverse complement strand
GGGCAGGGTAACTTTGGCTCAGTGGACGGCGATAGTCCGGCCGCGATGCGTTATACCGAAGCCCGTTTGAAGCGTGTGGCTGAGGAAATGCTTTCTGATATTGACAAAAACACGGTTGATTTCAGACTCAATTTCGATGATTCACTTGAGGAGCCAACCGTTCTTCCTGCAAGAATCCCGAATTTGCTCGTTAACGGAGCTTCAGGGATTGCTGTAGGTATGGCCACGAATATGCCGCCGCACCAGCTGGGAGAGGTTATTGACGGCACCATTGCATACATTGATAACCGGGAAATCACCATTGAGGAATTGATGAAGCATGTGAAGGCTCCTGATTTCCCTACAGGTGGAATAATTTACGGTTACGAAGGAGTTAAGGAAGCATTTGAAACCGGACGAGGTCGTGTTGTCCTGCGCGCCAAAACTTCGATAGAGCAGGCTGACGCCGGAAGAGAGCGAATTATCGTGACTGAAATTCCTTTCATGGTGAACAAGGCTGAAATGATCAAGAAAACAGCCGACCTGATTAATGATAAAAAGCTGGAAGGAATTAGCGACATCCGTGATGAATCGGATCGTGACGGTATGCGTATCGTTTACGAGCTGAAAAAAGATTCAATTACCAATGTTGTACTAAATAATTTATTTAAATACACCCAGTTACAGACCTCATTTTCAGTCAATAATATTGCACTTGTAAATGGGCGACCGGAAATGCTTAACCTGAAGCAGCTCATTCATCATTATGTTGAGCACCGGCATGAAGTACTGGTTCGCAAAACCAAGTTTGAATTAGCTGAAGCGGAAAAGCGCGCCCATATTCTGGAAGGTTTTCTAATTGCCCTTGATAATCTTGACGCAGTCATCGCCCTGATAAGGGCAAGCCGCACACCGGATGACGCCCGTGAAGGATTGATGGAGAGCTTTGAATTGTCTGAAATTCAGGCGAGAGCAATTTTGAATCTGACTCTTCAAAGACTTACAGGACTTGAGCGTGATAAAATCCGTGATGAATATGCAGAACTGATGAAAACCATTGAATACCTGAAAAGTATTCTGGCTGATGAAGGTTTACGGATGAAGATTATTAAGGAGGAGCTTGAGGAGGTAAAAACCAAATACAATGATGAACGCCGCACCGAGATAATTTATGCTGCTGACGGCGAGAGAATTGAGGATTTCATTGCAGATGAACCATGCGTAATTACAGTTTCGCATCTTGGTTACATCAAACGCACCAATCTGAATGAATACCGAACTCAGAAACGCGGTGGAAAAGGTTCAATTGGTTCAAATACGCGAGATGCCGACTTCCTGGAACATTTGTTTACTGCAACTACACATAATTATTTGTTGTTCTTTACCAAGAATGGCCGATGTTTCTGGATGCGTGCATTTGAAGTGCCCGAAGGTTCTAAAACATCCAAGGGACGAGCGATTCAAAATCTGATTAACATTCCTGCGGATGATAAGGTTGTTGCTTATGTTAACATCACCAACCTGAATGACGAAGAGTACATCAATAATAACTATATTATTATGTGTACCAATCGCGGAACAATTAAAAAGACATCACTTGAAGCATACTCACGCCCGCGTTCCAACGGTATTAATGCAATTACGGTTCGAGACGGGGAGGAGTTGCTTGCAGCAAGGCTTACCAATGGCACTTCAGAAATTATGATGGCGCTGAAAAGTGGTCGCGCCATTCGTTTCCCAGAGGAAAAAGTACGTCCGATGGGTCGAAATGCTGCCGGCGTAAGAGGAGTTACTCTGGCAAACGAGCAGGATGAAGTTGTGGGCTTGGTTTGCGCAGAAGATACTAATGCTCAAATCCTTGTAGTTTCAGAAAACGGTTACGGAAAACGCTCAGAGATTGAGGAATACCGTGTGACCAACCGGGGTGGAAAAGGAGTGAAGACCATTAATGTAACGGAGAAAACCGGAGCTTTGATAGCGCTTCTTGCGGTTAAAGATGAGCAGGATTTGATGATAATTACCCGTTCAGGAGTAACAATCCGCACTCCGATTGAGGATATCCGGGTTGCCGGAAGAGCTACGCAAGGTGTTCGCCTGATAACCTTGCGCAATAATCAAAGCATTGCCGCTGTTACTAATGTTGAAAAAATAGACGAGGAAGAACTGGAAGAAGGAATGGAAGGCAATGAAGGAGAAGAAAACGGTAATGATGACGTGCAAAACAGCACAG
>JAGQVC010000363.1 GCA_020438185.1 Bacteroidota bacterium | reverse complement strand
AATACCCATTGTATCGATTGAAGGCTTGATTTTATGAGCAACAGCTCCTAAATCATTCCAGTTTGAATTGGACAAATGCGTTTTAAGATCATTAATAGCCGGTGGCATTGTGTCAACAAATAATGCCATCATTTTTTTGATGAAATCATTGTTTCCATGTGCAATTTCCTGAATCATCGACAGGTTGTAAAGCTTTCCGTCAGGGATTTCGTAACTCATGATCTCTGTTTTTTCTGGGTAAAAGTAAAATTTTTAACTAAGTTCCTGTGCCTGTCTAACAAGATTATTCCTGTATCCTGTAAATACATCGGCTTTGAGAATAATACCTTTAAATGAGCCACGTTCCGTTACAGGAAGCACGTCTTCATGTGTTTTCTCGAAACACTCCATAACCGTAGGCATAGAATCACGCATGTCGACAGTGGCTCTTGGTTTTTTCATTAAATCCTTTACGGACTTCCCGGGATATTGTTCCTTATGAAATAAAATCTCCCGGATGTCATCCAGATAAACCATTCCGAGGAGCCTGCAATCTGCACCAAGCACCGGAAAAATATCTTTATGCGAATGTGAAACCACCTCAATGAGCTCATCAAGATTCATGTCGACCCGCAATGGTTCTTCATGTTTTCTTATGTATGCCCGAAGTCGCATGGAACGAAGAACGCTGTAATCACGGTTTTGCTGGAACCACAAACCTTTTCTTGCCAGGCGGTTGGTGTAAACCGAATATGGTTCAAAAATGCGGGCGATAAAATATGAAATTGCGGAAACCAGCATCAGAGGAACAAACAAAGCATAACCTCCGGTAATTTCTGCTATCAGAAATATGGCCGTTAAGGGTGCATGTACAACTCCGCTCAGGATTCCGGCCATGCCGGTTGCAACAAAATTGGCTCCCGGTAAATTAACGAATTGAAGCTGATTCACGCCGAAGGCGAAAGTATAACCGAATACAGAACCTGTAAAAAGAGATGGCGCGAAAATACCTCCGTTACCGCCTGAGCCTAAGGTTAGAGAGGTTGCAATAACTTTTAACATTGAAATGCCAAGGCCGGCACCAAGAATAATCCAGGCATTATCCGTTAGTCCGTTAAATATGAACGAACTTGTTAAAATGCTGTGGTTCCCGTTGAATAACTGCTGAATGGTGATGTAGCCTTCGCCATATAGCGCGGGCACCAGAAAAATAAGTAAGCCAAGCATTACACCGCCAACCAGTGCCTTCGAATATTGCTTGTTCACGAGTTCAAAGCGACCTTCGATGCGCAGAGTCATTCGGGTCATATAGGCCGAAATCATTCCGCATAAAATGCCCAGTAGCACATAAAACGGCAGGCTGCTCATTTGGTAGCCGTCGGTAATAAGATAAAAAAGTTGACCGCTGTACAAAACCCTTGAAAGCACTGCTGCGGTTGCCGCAGAGATCAACAAAGGAATAAAAGCCGGAATGGTAAAGCCCTCGAGCAATACTTCGAAGGCAAATATTACCCCTGCAATTGGAGAGTTGAAAACTGCAGCAATTCCTGCTGCGGCTCCACAGCCCAGCAATAGCGTGCGTTCCCTGTAATTGAGGTGAAAAGCCTGACCCACATTGGAACCAATTGCTGATCCTGAAACAACAATAGGTGCTTCCAGACCTGCCGATCCTCCAAATCCGGCCGTGATGGCCGAAGTAATTAAATGCGACCAGGTTTTATGGCGTTCCACCTTGGAACCCTTTCGCGCGATAACGAACAAAATAGGGGAGATGCCTCGACCAAGATGCCCGGACAAAAAGCGCTTCACAAACCAAACAGTGAGGAGAATTCCTGCAATTGGAAAAATGAAGAATAATGTCCCTTTGAATGGGAAGTTCAAATCATTCTGAAGATAGTTTTCGATGTAATGAACAAGTGACTTCAGAATAACGGCAGCAATGGCGCAAACTATTCCAACCAGAACACTCAGAAAAATGAGGAAGTTCCTGTTCGAAACATACCTGATTCGCCATTTCAGAAACAGAAACATGAAGCGTTCGGCCTGTTCCTGTGTGAGCGGATACCGCAGACTTTTTACCCGGTCTCTGATCTGCTTGAAATCAGGCGAAGCAAGTATTTGTCGTATGGTCTCCCTCAGCCTGCGCATCAGAAGTTTGGACGGAACATGTACTTGTTGTAAAAGTCGTTGATGGCCTGCACAGCTTCATCGGCAGTGTCAACCAAACTGAACAG
>JAGQVC010000362.1 GCA_020438185.1 Bacteroidota bacterium | reverse complement strand
CAGGATAGGTAAGCAACCCTGCGTTCACGTTATCAGGATGCTTTCTGATTTTTTCCTTAAATGAAGTGCAGCGTTCCAGCTCTCCCACATAGGCATACATATTCATTAGCAGGTACAACTCCGGAATTTGGGGAACATCACTTTGAATATAAATTGTGCTCGCTTCCGGATCGAGTCCACAGGCCAGATATTCGGCCAAAACATTCTTAACACTTTGCCTGAAGTCTCCCGATTTGGGATGCGTTGTTAACGCATGCATATCTGCTATGAAAAAATAACAATTATGCTCATGCTGCATCTTGAGGAAATTTCTAATTGCTCCAAAGTAATTTCCAATATGCAAATGACCTGTGCTGCGAATTCCGCTAACTACCGTTTCCATAGGCGCAAAACTAATTCAATTCCCTTTTACCGAAACCATTTTCTTAATGGCCCCAATCCCCATTTCAAAAACAATCATAAAAATATTGACATATATGTTCCCGATAATTTACATATTTGTAAATCCTTAAGTGCTTGCTTTAGGAATTATTAGTAAATAATGACTGTTAAAAATCCCTCTGCCTCACAGGGGGATTTTTTATTCAGCTATTTCTATTAACCCAGTCTTTCAAAACTGCAATCATTTCAGTTGGATTCTCGGCATGCAGCCAGTGACCAGCACCTTCCATCATTCTAAATTCAGAATTCGGGAATAGAGCCTGAATCTCAGTTTTGTCAGAATCTTTCAGGTAACTGCTTTTTTCACCGTAGAAGAAAAGTGCCGCAACCACAGAAATAGCATCTTTTGTTGATTTGCCAACATTTTCAATTTTATCTGTCAACACTTTCAGATTAAACTTCCACTCAAAACCATCTGTATCCTTTCGCTTTAGATTCTTTAGGAGAAATTGCCGAACTCCAGCATCCTGAATGTAGGCAGACAATTCCTCTTCAGCATCCTGCCTGCCCTGTATTTCTGATGGTTTTAGAGCATTTAGCCCTTTCAGAATTTGCTGATGATGAGGATTATAGAATTTAGGAGCAATATCAATCACAACCAGGCTCCTGAGTAATTCAGGAAATTTTTGTGCAACAACCATTGCTACTTTACCACCCATACTGTGACCCGCAAGATGAATGTTGCCGATATTCATCGCCTTGCAGGTATCCACAACATCGTTGGCCATCAATTCATAAGTAAAGTCTTCGGAATGAGGAGAATCTCCATGGTTCCTCAAATCAAGGGTAATTACTTTTAACGATTCTGAAAGTTTGCGAGCTATTCCTGTCCAGTTATCACTTTGCCCGAAAAGCCCGTGAAGTATCACCAGCGTTTCACCCTTTTCACCGTAAGTTCTGTTAGCTAAAATCATCTTAACTGGTGCAAATACCTCTGAATCACGTTTTCAAGCCCAAAATACAGCGAGGAGCTAATAAGAGCGTGTCCTATTGAAACCTCAAGCAGTCCGGGGACATTTTCTTTGAAAAACCGGAGATTTTCATCATTCAGGTCATGTCCGGCGTTTAGTCCCAAACCCAGGCGGGCTGCTTCATTTGCAGCCTGGGTGTAAGGCTTCACAGCAGAGTTTTTATCCGCCTTGTAGGCGGAAGCATATGCTTCGGTATAAAGTTCAATCCGATCTGTTCCGGTTTCGGCCGCAGGCCCGAAGAATTTTAAATCCGTATCTATAAAAACAGAAGTCCTGATGCCTTTACTTTTAAGCTCAGCGATGGTTTCTTTTAAAAAGTTCAAATTAGTTATTGTGTCCCAGCCGGCATTCGAGGTTAAAGCACCCGGTGGATCAGGAACCAATGTAACCTGATCGGGCAACACATCACAAACAACCTGCATGAATTTATCTGAAGGATACCCTTCAACGTTCAGTTCTGTTTGTACTACTTCTTTCAATCTGAATACATCTTCATAAGTGATATGTCGCTGATCGGGTCTTGGATGGACTGTAATCCCCTGAGCACCAAACCTCTCACAATCAATTGCTACCTGATATAAATCCGGAACATTGCCCCCTCTCGAATTTCGGAGCAACGCGACTTTGTTGATATTTACGCTGAGTTTTGTCATTACTTTATGTTGACCACAAAATTATAAAAGCTTACCTGACCATTGCGTGGATTAGGTTTTTATATAGGTTTGTCACAGAAATGAAACAATAAGCCCATCCCGGGCGTTTTTAGCTCAAATAACCACCATATGCTTGCCGAGGAAATTATATC
>JAGQVC010000361.1 GCA_020438185.1 Bacteroidota bacterium | reverse complement strand
AAATATTCATTACCGGGTAACCTGGTAGATGATAACGAAGACCTTGATACGAGTGCCAAACGCGTGTTAAAGGAGCTTACAAATCTGGAGAATATTTATCTGGAGCAATTTTATGCATTCGGTGATCCCTTGCGTGTTAAGCAATCGGCAGATGCGCATTGGTTAAATGCTGTACGTGATGCGCCTACTGCCCGGGTAATAACTGTTGCCTATTATTCGCTGGTAAAAATCGGTGATTATCAACCTTCTGCAGCTTCATTTGCAAGAAAGGCTTTTTGGTGTCCGATTGCAGATGTTCCCCAACTGGCCTTTGACCACAACCAGATTCTTGACAAAGCCTTATCGAGCCTGAAAGTAAAACTCAGAAACGAACCGATTGGATTTGAGTTATTGCCCGATAAATTCTCGTTGGGTCAGCTGCAAAAAGTTTACGAGACCATTCTGGGGACTACACTTGATAAAAGAAATTTCAGAAGAAAAATACTCAACAAAGGTTTTTTAAAGCCTTTGCAGGAAAAGCAGAAAGGCGTTCCGCACAAGCGTGCACGGCTTTTTGAATTCGATAAATCTGCTTACGATAAATTAAAATCAGAGCAGTATTATTTCGAATTTTAATTCCGAATATTTCAAGGTTTTATCAAATAAATATAGCTGTGATGCATGTGATGGGGAAAACCTTTAATATGCGCCATTGGGTTATTTTTCAAATATTCCTCATCAGGCTGTAGTAACCACATTTGTCCGGTGCGGACATAATTATTACTTGGGAAAAACTCCTCAGGTCTGGTGCCATCTAATTTTTTGGAAACTATTTTTGAAAGGTATTTTCCTAAATATTTCTGATAATTTTTTCTCGCCCTTTTTGCCGGTTTACTCAGTTTTCGGTAAATCTTTTTCAATAAAAACCGAATTGGTTGCTTTTGCTTATTAATTAATGCCTTAGCGTCGCTGAAAGGATTTACTTCATTAAAATCATCAACTGTTTGAATGGAGAAAGGTACTTCAGGAACCCAGTCGAGCGGATTTACAATATTAAAAGCCCAGCCACCCTGAGAATTTGATTCGTATTCGTAAGCAAAATACAGGTTACCCGGTTTTGGGGCTGCGCTGCAATAAGTTTTTATGCGTGAGGTTTGTGGTATTTTGCCCGAAGCGCGCATTTTATATAAAAGAGCAGTCGTCATATACGCAATTGCCCCACCCTGACTGTGACCGGTTACAATAAAATCAGAAATACCGGCTTGAACACATGAATCAATTCTTGGTTGCATATCGTCCATTAAAATAACGGCAGCAATGAGCCAACCTGCATGCACAGCAGCTTTGGGGTCTGATGCCAGATCATATTCAATGAACTTATCTTTACCCGATTTAATTCTGCCTTTGGCAGGAATCATGGCTGCGTAAATATTGGCAAGCCAGCTGTCTATTTCCATTACGCTGCCGCGGATTGAAATAGCTGCCTGTCTGGATTCACTGTCGATCCATAGTTCCCACAAATTGGCCAAACCCATTACAGGGCTTCTATAAGTCCGTTTGAATCGAATTGGTTCATCGAGTCTGTTTTTGCCAGTGTAATAAGATGAATCGGAGCCGGTTCGGGCAGAAAGAAGCATTATTTCGCGGAGTTCGGAAATGTCCATTCCCGGTTGAAGCGGTTTAGCCTGAAGGGATTGCTGAATTAATTGACAACTCAGAAAGAGGCAAAAGGAAAACATCAATTTCATGGGGAGTAAAAATAGGTGAAATGGATGATAGGGAGATTTGAACCCGGAGAGGAGAGGAAAGGAATAATTGGAGGTGTTGAATTTGTTCCGACCGGGGTTGGGAGGATTAAGGGGTTTAAACCCCTTAATGTAGGTCCCTCTTTTCGAAATAACCACACTGGAAACGAGTATAAACGGCTATAAACGTTTATTTGGAAATTGCAGGTCGTTGCACGTAAAAATTCAGTTATTCAAAACAGCTCAACATCCTGGCAATAGCGCTTCAGGGAATCTGGAATATCGGCTCGCGGGAGTGCGGGGCTTCTGTTTTCGGGAGTTCTCTTTTTCGGGAGTTCGGGAGATCGTGGGTTCTGGAATTCAGGTTTCAAGGCGTCCGCGATATAATCCTTTAGGATTTTAAGGCATTATCGTTTGAGTGGATGTATTGTGTGAGTTTGGGTATTGCTGCATCTCAAGCTTCAAAAAAGTATGAAATGTTGGAACAAAATCAAACCTATACTGAAC